>CAKSGI010000659.1 GCA_934454005.1 uncultured Eubacteriales bacterium
GCTGTGTACTGTTTTGCCTGAACTTAAACGCATGGAAAATAACTAATCATTTGTTTGTTGACATCTCTATTGTTCATTGTTAAAGTAAAATTACTTATGAAATTTTATTTATTTCATACTATTATCGAGAAATACTATTTCACAAAATAAAGAAGGAATATAATATATGGAAAAATCAGTTATAAATCAAATTTGTGCTTCCCTTGATACTTTTTTTGAAACGGAAAAGAAAATTGGGAATTATATTATTCATCATCCACGAGAAATTGTGGATATGACCGTTGGAGAACTTGCCAGGGAATGTCAGGTTAGCGAGGCATCTGTTTCCAGATTTTGTAAAAAACTTGATATGAAAGGCTTTCATCATTTGAAAATTTCCATTGCAAAGGAACTGGTAACACAGGATGAAGACTCTGAATTGTCAAATCATATTTCCGTAGACGATGTTGACCAGTCATTAAAAAATATATTGGCAAACAAAGTGGCTGAACTAACTCAGACAGTTTCTATGATGGATTCAAAACAACTACACCACATTCTTGATGTTATAAATAATGCAAAAAATGTTCTATTTGCTGCTGTTGGAAATACCATTCCTGTGGCAATGGACGGTGCATACAAGCTAAATCAGATTGGAATTCCTGCAATATCAACTCCTGTATGGGAAACCCAGCTTGCTTACAGTTACAATCTCACACCTGATGATGTTGTTATTGCAATTTCAAATTCTGGGGAATCCACAGGAGTTATAAGTATTTTGGAAGCGGCTACAAAACAGAAAGCCACTACTATTTCCATTACAAACCATGTCAATTCAAGCATTGCCAAAATCAGTGATTACCACATCACCACGGCAACACGCGAAAAATTATTCCTTGATGAGTATTGTTTTTCAAGGGTATCTGCAACCATGGTTATGGAAATTATTTATCTTTTTCTTACTTCAATGCGAAAAGAAGCATACGATTCTATTATTCAACACGAATCTTCAATTGCATTTACTAAAGAATAGGGCTATAGGTTTCTTTTTCATTTTTCTATTGACGAAATTCATATGTCATGGTATCTTGTTGTTATGAAATTATTTTTCATAAGATATTTAATAATTAAATTATCTTTCACAGAACGTTTAATAATTACATTGTATTTTGTGAAAAAAACATTAATCAAAATATGTTTCATCATATCATCTGTTTTTACCGGACTTTTATTAAATTCTTAAATGAAACATGTATGAATTTTAGGAGGTTTTACTTATGAAAGAAATCAAATGGGCAGTACTTGGCACAGGAGTTATTGCCAACGAGATGGCACAGGCTCTTATCAAAAACGGAAATAATATTTATTCAGTTGCAAACAGAACACACCAGAAGGCTGTGGATTTTGCAAAGAAATATAACATTGGCAAAGTCTATGACAACATGAACGACGTGTTTACTGACCCTGATGTTGATGTTGTCTATATTACAACTCCACACAACACACATCTTGAATTTATGAAAAAAGCTATTGAAAACGGCAAGCATATTCTTGTTGAAAAATCCATTACATTAAACAGTGATGAATTAAATGAAGCAATTGCTTTGGCTAATGAAAAAGGTGTAATTATCGGAGAGGCAATGACTATATTCCATATGCCTATTTAT
>CAKSGI010000660.1 GCA_934454005.1 uncultured Eubacteriales bacterium
AACTATGACAAAGGAAGCAAAGTAGCGCACGCAATTGCAAAAAATAAGACGGGCACAACCAGATATCTGCAGGTTCAATTATATGATGGACATGCAAACTTACTGGCAACTAATGAAGGAGCTGTATCCGCAGGAGGTACTAAGCAGGCAACAAAGAAGGAAACTGATAAAAAAACGTATGATGTGATTAATGGGCGATCTTCTATTTATCGTTCTAGTGCACCCGCAAGTGGAGCAATAGAGGGATTGTCCGTTAGGGTGAAGTAGAATCTTTTATAAATTTGTTAAAGGGTAATGATGACAAATCTCTCCTAAAATAAAAATAGGAGAGATTTGTTGTAAAGGGAGATTTTATGAGATATATATTTCATGATATCTGGCTTTTGGTCAGGAATAAAACCTTAATTTATCTGATTACCGTGATATCGGTAATGGCATCCGTGTTCTTACTGCATTTTTCGTATTCATTATTCCAGTCTTCCATGAAACAAAAAGAATCAGAAGTGCTTGGGAGAAAGGAAATTAATATTTCCGTGAAGGATCAGTATGAAATATATGATGAAAATGAAGTGAATGGCAGTTATAAGGTGAGAGAATGTTCGGGTGAAAGTTATGCTACCGTAAAGGATGTAAAAACGATGCTAAAGGCATTGCCTGAGGATTTTTTTGACGATTTGGAAAGTGTCAGCCTGAGTGCGGTTGTAGATAATGTTCCTTTATATTTCCTGTTTAGTATTCAGGATCAAAAGTATACGATATGTGAGATACAGAAGAAGAACATGTCAGATTTTGGACTGTTAACGGATGGAAGATATTTTTCCAGATCTGAGTATGAAAATGGCGAAAAGGTTGCCCTTATTTATGATGTTTCAGAGAATGAGAAAGCGGATTTTTCAGACAGCATTTTGTCGAACGATAAAAAATATATAACATTGCAGGGAGAACAGTATAAGGTTATTGGCAAACAGCAATTATTCGGCGACCAGCCGATGGTTCCTGTTACTGCGATACATAATGACAGCAAAATATACGGGAATATACATTTCTATTTTTATAATCAGATTAACAGTGTGCAATATGAAGAATTAAAGGAAATGGTTGAATTATATCTGGATCCTCATGGGGTATTGGATAAGGTTCATTTGCCGGATCAGGATAAAATTTATCTATATAATACTATGATGGTTATTGCGGTATTGATTGCACTGATCTCCTCACTGAATTTTGTGATTTTGTATCAATATTTATTGGAAAGCAGAAAGAAGGAGACCAAGGCATTTTTGATCTGTGGTCAGAAAAAATGGCAGGCAATTCTTGTGAACGTAACAGAATGTGCAATTTTAACCATTCCTGTGTATTTGATGACTGTGATATTGTACGATCGTGTCTTTTTGAAAGTCATACGAGCATTTTATCCTTATATTGATGATCATTATTCCATAAAGTTATATGCAAGTTTGTTTGCAATTTATTATTTTTGCTCCTTATTTGTCCTTATTTGTTCTTTGTTGTGTTCTATGAGGAATACAGATTTAGATATTCGGGGAGGAAGAAGAAAATGAAGTGGAAATACACACTGTTGGAGTTGAAAAAATATAAAAGAATTTTATTGTTTGTAGCTTTACAAACAATAATCGTCTATAT
>CAKSGI010000661.1 GCA_934454005.1 uncultured Eubacteriales bacterium
GTATTCTTTCCATATTCCTTTAGTATTTCCATCTTTATGATAATCAAGATTGTTCGACATTAGCAATGCTGATTTACATTTATATGAGTTGTATATCATCCCCTCGCCCCAAGTAAAATTCTTTACTTTATTTGTTTCCTCCGTTGTAGACCTAATACCCTCTGCCAATACAGCTGCATGTTGATTCGTTTTTGGATCATATCTTCGTAATAAAAATCTCACGTTTTTATGATTTTTAAAAAACAATGCATTTAAATCATTTAACAAAAACATACAATAAATTTCAAACTGTTCTCTGTAAAATTCCTTTTCACATTGTTTTTTTTCTTTATTACTCAATTTTCCTTTTCCAATGCTCTTCTTCCAATGTTTTTCATACTCTTCTTTTTTGGAATCAGAAAGTAATTGTTCAAGAACGCTTTCCATTTTACAGTAGTATCTGAACAAATTTTCTTCTTTATGCATCAATAATTCTACCAATTCACGACTCGTGAATATGCTATTTTTGAAATTAGGGTTTACGCCCTTTATAGGGAGAAGACATTCTGTAACATTACCAATTGGTATTGTAAAAAAACCTCCCTTATTTACTTTCGAATACAGTCTATTATCCCATGTAAACTCACCCTTGTTATTCGTAGTTCTTAAATATACGTTTACTGTATTGGTATCTTTATCTATTTCATATATAGAATAACGCATTCCATCTTTCCTGCTACATGTTTCCCCTGTTTTATGATATGAAATTCCGGTACAAAAGATGCTTGTTGCCATATCCATATTTGTTACAGTATCATAACTTGCTTCATGAATATGTCCATGAAATAGAAAATCAATTTTTAATGTATTATATAAAAAATCTTGCAATTTCACTCTATCATTGTATGTAAACCAATCAAGTGGGTGATGTATACATGCAATTGACAAATCATACTTTTTCTTTCTACTCCCAATTTCCCTCTTTATTTCATCAAGTTGACTTTGACCAATAAGAAGTTCCCCATAGTTCTTGTTAATCAAAGTACTCCAACTAGAATTAAGAAAAATTGCTCTTAAAATCAAACCATTACAATTAAAATATTTTACTCCTATACCATTACTTAACGAACCAAATTTTTCTACGCATTCATTAAACTCTTTAAATATAGGTGAAAAATCTTGCTCTATGGTTTTATAAATGTTAGAATTATCTTTGCAGCTCATTTTAAGACTCTTAAACCACATGTTTTCTTGCGATACATCATGGTTACCCGGAACAATAATTGTCCTATGGTTTTTCTTTATTTCGCACGTTTTTAAAATCATATTTACTTTTTCAGAAAACTCGTCAAACAGCCCTACTTTCCCCTTATCAATACAATCACCGGTTATTGCCAATAAATCATATTTATTAACTTCTGACTTCATATATTCCAAATCTTTAATTAAATTATCAATTAATTTATTGCTCTCTTCCGACTTATTAAAATGAATGTCTGACAAGTGAATAATAACTACTTTATTCATATATTCACCTCCTACGTAATTGTGGTAGTGTCAAAAGACACTCCATTTTTTCTTTATAAATTAAGGGATTTTACAAATAAAAAAGCAATAACCCCCTAAAAAGAAGTATAATGAATTCACCACAAACCATTATCATC
>CAKSGI010000662.1 GCA_934454005.1 uncultured Eubacteriales bacterium
CCGCAGAATACGAGACAATTTCCTTCATTCCTTTTGACGAATGAGATCTGCTGAATAATATGAAACCGCCGTTTTCCTATACATTGGGAACGGCGGTTTTGTTATGAATAATAATTCGCATATACTATTTTGGATGTTGTGCATATTTTTTTATCAATATTACGGATCGTTATGAAGATGAAAAATGTTTTTTGAATGAAACAAATGAAATTGGGGCGTTTATTTGGAACTCTTTGAAAGTTGAGATGACAGTTGGGACTGTAGCTGAAAGATTATTTGAAGCAATTTCTGATGAGGTGGATTACCAGGAGATTTTTTATGACGTTTTGAATTACCTTAGCGATTTAGAAAAGAAAAAGATTATATTGAAGGTGGATGATAGCGATGAAAACTATAGAACAACAAAATATGCCAATTAATTTTAATAGCTCTAAGAAAAAACAGTGGGCAAAAGAAAGAAAGCCTTTCAGTGCATTTTTTGAATTGACGTCTAGATGTAACATGAATTGTATACATTGCTATTTACAAGATCACCATGACACAGAAGATTTGTCATATGCAGAAGTGATTAAGATTATAGATATTTTATATGAACATGGAATATTATTTTTGACTTTTTCTGGAGGAGAAATTTTTACAAGAAATGATTTTAAGGAAATTTATTTATATGCAAAACATAAAGGATTTTTGATTGAGCTATTTTCAAATGGTTTAGCCATTGATAAAGAGATAATCGAGGTCTTTAAGAAATACCCGCCTCTATTAGTTGATATTTCTTTGTATGGCGCATGTGAAGAAACATATCGCACAGTTACCGGCGTAAGGGGTGCTTTTTTGCGAGTTGTGGATAATTGTAAAAAGTTAATTGGTGCAGGAATCAGAGTGTCATTAAAGACTCCGGTTCTAAGAGAGACTTGCTGTGAAATTGAGGACATGCGTGATTTGGCGAATTCTTTGAATGTACCATTTTGTGTGACATACGAAATTAATGCAACGATTGATAGGGATAACAAAACAAAAGGACATCAGTTACCTATGGCGGATATGCTTCGATATGAATTTCTTGATCATGAGAGAAATGATCAAGATACTTTGGAAAGCGAAGAAATAAATTTATATAAAGTAAATACAGATTCTGTATTTTTATGTAATGTTGCTCAATGCAGCTTTATTATTGACTATCAGGGGCGGATGTGCCCTTGTATGAAATTCAGACATCGAGGTATAAAGTTAACGAAAGAGAATTTTGATTCTATCTGGAATGAATTTGGAAAACTTCAACATATAAAAGCAACTCCTGAGTACAAATGCAAATCATGTATTGCAAGGTACTATTGCGATGAATGCCCGGCAGAGAGGGAATTTTTATATGGGGAGTTAGAAAAAGTTAATCCGCATACTTGTAAGTATGCACATGCCAGATATGTTTATTATAGAGAAAAAATGTCGATAGATGAGGCGATTGCTTTTTCTATAAACTCTACGAAAGGAGGAGCTGAAGATGAGCTATAAAAAGCCTGTTGTGGAAGAATTTGAAATGCCATTAGAAGTAAAAACAATGGCAAGTGAAATCACTTCTTGCGCTGGAGGACACTGTGTAAGAGCTAGGTATGAAGGTGATCATTAGTGTTGCTGAGCACAGA
>CAKSGI010000663.1 GCA_934454005.1 uncultured Eubacteriales bacterium
TCTTTTCAATAAATTCATTCACTTTGTCCGCTAACGATACTGGTTTTCCTGAACAGCAATTAATAATACCTGTGATTTCAGATTGTGTAGAAGCCGTTGCAATTTGTTTTGCAAGTTCATCTACATTAATAAAATCATACTTATTCTTTCCAGAAACAAAAGGGAATGATTCCTTTCCTTCATGCTCCATCTGTGTGATTTTAGAAAAAATTGAATTGTTATTTGAATCGTCACCTAAAATATAATATGCACGCAACCACATTAAAGATGTATCCGATTTTTCAGCCAACAATAATGAAGCTTCTCTTAATGCATTTTTTGCAATTCCATACATAGAAAGTGGATTTGTAGGTGTATTTTCATCTACACATCCTTCATAATATCCAATCTCATGCATAGTTCCCATAACAGATAAATATTTAACACCACCATCAATCATATTCTTAATAAATGCATAGTGTTTTGACAACATTCCCATATGTGCGTCTGAAGCATGGTTAAAACCATCTTTCCATGCCATATGAATACATGCATCTGGTCTACCTAGCTTGTTATAAATATCATCCGAAAAAATATCTAAAGATAAAAAGGTTGCATCTGTATTAATGCCCTTATTTATCATATCTACCGCAATAACTTCATGATGCATTTTGATCAATGCATCTACTACATGTCTTCCAATATAACCAGAAGCCCCTGTAACAACTACCTTCATATAATCATCTCCTACAATTTATTACTTTTTTCACTCAAAGCATAGACCGAATTTATTCCATTCGCAATAAATTTTGGCCAATATAAACTCATGATTTCCAAATCTTCTTTTTTTCGAATATTTTCGCCCAAATTTTTTGATGTTGCTGATTCTGCATAAATTCTATGACCTAACAATGGCTTTTCAATATATACAAATTCACCATCTAATTCAGCTAAATCACACCAAGTTTTGTAGTCGCAACTATTAATATAATTCGTATCAAAAATAGATTTACCAGCTACAACTTTATTATAAGTAGCAGTTGGACAACAAATTGGACATCCTATAGACAAAATTCTTCTTCGAATAAACTTAGAATTTTGGCTCTTATCCTTCTTTAAAGGTGCAAGCATCATTCTTTTAACTTTTAAAATTTTGTTTGTATAAATTTTCTTATCATTACGAATCTCGTAATAATCTGTAAACGCCAGACTAAAATCATGTTTATTCCCAATATATTTCAAAGTTTTTTCTAAGAAATCCGGTTCATAATAATCATCTTGATGTGCAATTGTAACTAATGGAGTTGGAGCATGATCATAAGCCCAGTTCCAGTCAGCACCTGCATTTTTAGGAGATGGATTCACAAATAATTCTAAATTGTATTTTTCACATAACCCTTTGATATGATCATTCGGTGTTGAAGTTGAAATAAACACTTTACTTTTTACAGTTTGATTCATCAAAGACTGGATTGTCATCTCCAAATGAGGATTTTCTTTATATGCACATATTACAAAGCTATGATCATTTTTATTAAACATTTAATTACCTCCAAGCAAATCGTTATTTCTTAATTTCACTTTTTAATAAAGAAATTTCCTGTACTAATAAAGTGATTTTTCTTTTTTGAGCAGATACAATAACAGTTAATGACATAGTAATA
>CAKSGI010000664.1 GCA_934454005.1 uncultured Eubacteriales bacterium
CCTCCATACATTCATCTGTATCCTATTATGTTAAGCAGACAACGATATGTCTGCCTAACATAGGGTTTATTATTCAAAATTATAATTGACCATAGCGAAACATCCCTCTTCAAAAAGATAAATTCCTACTCCATTATCATTCATAACTGTAAGAAATGCTTCTCTTTCGATAGGATTATTACTTATATCATCCAGAGTTCTTAACACCACCAGATTAATGTTTTTATCCTGCATTTCATCTAAAAACTGCTTAATTGCTTTTCTTTCGATTACATTATCTTCACTTGTATCCAAAAAACAATACTCTACATTTAAGCCTCTCCTTTTGCATTCCTTACCAATATCTTTAGCTACATTAATTACTGTGTTTAAATCTTTTATTGACTTAATGAATATCACTCCATTAACGACTTCTTTACGATTAAAAATCTTTAACATAAATATTTCCTTCTTTCATAAGTATTTCGACTAACAAATGTGCACGTTTCTTAATCACAATATAACTTTACTTGATTTTTTTCTTACTTTTTATGTGGTTACTTACGTATTCACTACGTATCATATGCGTAGTCTAAATACCTTGAATTATGTTATATAAGAATTTTTTAATTATTTCTCGTTCTTCCTTTTTTACCTTAATCGATAAATTATTCTCCATTTGCCCTAAAATCACATAGTCTAGCGAAACATTTAGTTTTTCAGCTATTTCTACAAAAGTATCTATACTCGTACTATGTGCCCCGGATTCAATACCACTATAAGTTCTTACCGAAATACCTATATCATCTGCAAAGCTTTCCTGAGTATATCCTTTCTGTTTTCTTAGTTCTTTAATCCTTCTGCCACTTTCTTTTACGTTGTAAATCATATGTTTTCTCTCTTTTCTGATTTATACCAGATAAATTTTTATTATCTGCTACAAAAATGTTCTTCATAAATTCTATATTAATATTCGTACATTTTCTTCCTAACTAAATTGGGAAAACAAAGTTCATTTTCTTAATTGGATATAGACTTTATTTTTTATTTAAATTTTATTTTTGAATACAGCACACTTTTTAATATTTAAACAACCAATAAATAGAAATCAATTTGTAAAAGATATAAGATGTATATTACTAAATTTAATTTACAAAGGAGATTTATTATTATGAACAATTTACAGACACACATTGATGAATATTTAAATTATTGTGAAACTCAAAAAAGGCTGGATGCAAAAACACTAAAGGCATATAAAATAGATTTAACGCAATTTATTAGTGAAATTGTTACTGAAAACATTGTTGATATTACACCTACTATGCTTGAAACTTTCATAGCTAATCTACACACAAAACATAAACCCAAAACTGTAAAACGCAAGATAGCATCTGTCAAAGCCTTATTTCATTATTTTGAATATCGTGATTTAATCGAGAAAAATCCATTCAATAAAATTCAGATTAAATTTAGAGAAGCAACTACATTACCTAAAATAATTCCTTTAAATTATATAGAAGTAATTTTATCTACTATATATGATTACAAAGGTTCTGCAAAAACTAAATTTCAACAAAGGAATGCCTTACGTGATGTAGCTGTCATTGAACTCCTATTTGCTACAGGTATGAGAATATCTGAACTGTGCTCTCTTGGTATT
>CAKSGI010000665.1 GCA_934454005.1 uncultured Eubacteriales bacterium
TTTGCAATATTGGTTTATGCGAATATGAAAACATTCTTAAATCTATTCCATATATTCTTGGTGCTCTTACATTACAGGCTAGATATAAAGGCGTTAAATTTATTACTGACGCAAACCATAAACCAGAACCAGATGAACGTGAAAAATTAAATAAAATGACATTAATGGAACGAATGGAATATGAACGTCAAAAAAAGAAAGAAATGAAAAAGGCTAAAGAAGAATCTACATATGAAGGAGCATTTGTAGTTCCAACAGAAAAAGGTTATTATAAAAATGGTATATTTGCTTTTGACTTTAACAGTCTATATCCAAATATGATGATGGAAATTAACATTTCACCGGAAACAAAAGTTGGAACTTTAGTTGGAATAGAAAAAGAACAAGATCCATTTAGTTTACCAACATTAACTCTTAAAACAGCTAGAGGACATTTAAAAGAACTTACACACGACGATTTAGTAAATCTTGTTAATACTAAATGCACATTATCTAGCAATAATGTTTTATATGTTAAACCCGCTATACAATTTGGAATTATTCCATCTTTTCTAGAAAAAATGTATAAAGAACGTGTTAATGTGAAAAAGAAAATGAAAGAATCTAAACGAAAAATTGAAGTTATTGACAAAGCAATTGCTCAAATAGAAGAAAAATTAAAAACAATGTAAATGATTTTTTTATAAAAAAAGAAAAAAATCTTAATAATGGAGTAACATATAAAATGACAGTAGATCAATTTGCTAATCAGATATATGAATTGATAGTTAATACTAATTCGGGAAAGCTTATATTGTTTAACAATGAAATTTTAAGTTCTCTTTTTAATAAAAAAACTTCTAGTTGTTTATTTGTTTTAAAAGCAGCTAGACCAAATACTATTTTAAAAGTTGATGATAATGCTTATGAAATTACATTAGATGAACAAAAACTTTCTATAAGAGCAATTAAACAATTAATTGAGAAAATGATAAAATTAGAATCATAAAGGGTTTATTTTAAATTTATAGAAAAATACAAAAAGATTTTTTAAGGAGAATTATAGTTTATGGCTAAGAATTTGAAGAATTTTTTAAAGAAATTATCAGAAGAAACTGGAGCTATTTCATTTACAGAATCTAAATACGGAGATATTAATAATTGGATTTCAACGGGCTCATATGCTCTTAATAGAATTATTTCTGGATCAATTTATAAAGGAATACCATCTGGACGAGTAATTATTTTAGGTGGAGAGTCAAGCACTGGTAAATCAAAAATTGCTGCTACAATTGCTGCAAATGCTCTTAATGAATGTGATTATGATGCAATTTTTTATTTTGACTCTGAGGGTGGCGGTTTAAAAGAATTCTTTGAAAATTGTGGATGCGACACTGATAAAGTTTTTCAAATTCTTGTAAGTTCTGTTGAAGATGCACAACTTCAAATTCTTAAGACATATTCTCAAATTGAAGAATATAAAAAAGAAGATCCAGATGTTAAGTTTTTATGCATTCTTGACTCACTTGGAGCACTTGTACCTGAAAAATTACTTAGAGATGCTAATAATGATAAAGTAGCATCAGAGATGCGGACGGGCGTTCTAAATTGATTAACAACTTAATGAAAGCTGTTACAATTCCAGCATTGAAAACTGATACAT
>CAKSGI010000666.1 GCA_934454005.1 uncultured Eubacteriales bacterium
ATTTTAGACTCAAATTTTTCAAATTTATTGTTTTCTTTAAACATGACTTTCTACCTCTTTTCGCACAATCTCTTTTTTCAGAATGTATTAACTTGTTATTAAGCAATCTCTTTATTTACGTCTTCTGGTCTTTTAAATGTTGGAACAACACTTCGGAGAGCTTCTTTTGCAATCAGATCATCACCTGTATCACATGCATCTCTAAGTACATTAATCTTTTTATAGATTTCTTCTTTACTCAGTGCATTATCTCTTTCAATGAAAATCATACTGTTGTCTGTTTTATCGAGTTCTTCTGTCTTAACTAACAGTTCCTCATACAACTTCTCTCCTGGCCTTAATCCAGTTTCAACAATTTCTATTCCCTGTACACCGGACAGACGAATCATATTTTCTGCCAGATCCATAATCTTTACCGGCTGTCCCATATCCAGAACGAACAGCTCTCCATTATTGGCAATTGCACCGCTCTGAAGTACAAGCTGTGATGCTTCCGGAATTGTCATAAAATATCTGATGATTCGTTTATCTGTAACTGTAACCGGTCCGCCATTAGCGATCTGGCGTTTAAATAACGGAATAACTGATCCGGCACTGCCAAGTACATTTCCAAAACGTGTTGCACTATATTTTACTTTTCCGTGTGTACTTGCACTCTGGACAATCATCTCGCACATTCTCTTAGTTGCGCCCATAACATTTGTAGGATTAACTGCTTTATCTGTTGATACCATCATAAAGCGTTCTGCACCATACTCCTCACAAAGCTCCACCAGATTCTGTGTACCAAATACATTGTTGTAAATAGCTTCTACACAGTTATGCTCCATCAAAGGAACATGCTTATGAGCGGCTGCATTGATAATGATCTGCGGATGATATTTTTCAAATACTTTTTCCAGTGCTTTTCTATGAGTAATAGAGCAAATTTCAATCTGTAAATCCAGTTTATTTCCATAGGCAATCTTCAATTCCTGCTGAACATCATATGCACCATTCTCATAAATATCTAAGATAATGATTTTCTTCGGATTCATCTTTGCCAACTGTCTGCAAAGTTCTGATCCAATGGAACCGCCACCGCCAGTAATAAGTACTATCTTGTCTTTGTAGTAAGCATTTGTTCTTTCATCAGAAACCACTAATGGTTTTCTAAACAAAAGTTCTTCAATATCAAATTCTCTAAGATGCCTCTTTCCGCCTGCAGTATACATGGTCGGATAATCATAAACTTTCAACTTATATCCTGCATTTTTGTAATATTCATAAAGAGCTTTTTTCTTATCTGCATCCATTGATGGGATTGCAAAAATAATCTCCTGTACTTCAAACTCCCCTAATTTCTGAAAAGTAGCTTCATCTTCTGACCATACCGGGATACCATGTATTTCACGTCCAACTTTTTCTTTATTGACATCAATGAACCCTCTCGGTATATATGCCGCCTCTGAGTTATTTAAAAGATCTTCTGCAAGACCGACGCCAACTCGTCCGGCACCTATAATAGCAACTTTAATTTTCTGTACTTCCTTTTCATTTCCAGCTTCCATACCGGAAAACAGACGTAATAATATAGAAAGAATTTTTCCTCCAACTGTTTTCTGATTTCCGCATTTATATGCGTAGCGATACAT
>CAKSGI010000667.1 GCA_934454005.1 uncultured Eubacteriales bacterium
ACTATAATCTGGTTCTCAATTCTGTTTTTCAACTCACCAACATGTGATATTATACCGATAAGACGGTTTGAATCTGCAAGCTGCCATAGAGCATTTAATGCCTGATTTAAAGATTCTTCATCAAGCGAGCCAAATCCTTCATCTACAAACATCGTATCTACCTGAATACCACCAGATGACGACTGAACCTCATCAGATAAACCAAGTGCAAGTGAAAGAGATGCCATAAATGACTCTCCACCTGACAATGTCTTAACACTTCTTACAACAGCATTATAATGGTCATAAACATCGAGTTCCAGCCCACTCTGACTGCGTAAATTCTCAGGATTGACACTTCTTACAAGCTCGTACCTTCCTGATGTCATCATCATAAACCTGATATTGGCTTTTTTAATAATTCTGTCAAAGTATGACATCTGCACATATGTTTCAAGGAGTATTTTTTCTTTTCCAGATATTGTTCCGTTTGCCGTCGAAGACAATGAATTTACTATCTGCCACTTTTTACTTGTATTTTCAATGTTCTTATTAATTTTTTCAATTTCTGATAAAATCTTTGTATTATTGCTTATTCTTTATTTTATTGTATTAATCTGCTCTCCCAGCTTTGATGATAAATCTGCATTTTCTTTTCTTTTTCTGTTGCAATCGCTGACTTTCTGCTCAATATTTTCAATATTATCAAATGATTCAATCTGTTTTTTCAAATCATCCGCACGCTGTCTGCATGTAATAAAATTAAACTTAGCATTATCATAATGACTTTTTATCTTATTAAGTTCCTCGTCAAAAGACTTCTTTGCCGCAATTTCTTCATCAAGCTTTTTTTTAGCCTTTTCAATATCCTCATATTTAAGCATTTTTACAATCTCAACATATTTTCCGGTCTGCTGTCTTAACGTCTCTTTTTTTACTTCCAGAGATTTCTCAAGCGATGAAATAAATTGCTTCTTTTTTTCAATATTATCTTTACATTCTGTAATTGTCTGTTCATATTCCTGCTTTAGAAGCACCTGTCTTTTTATATCAGCAATCTTATTTTCACTCTCTTTTATTTTATTATTATTTTCATTCTCATACTTTATAAGACCATCCGATATAGCACGCGTCTGTTCAACCATAGTTCCCTGCACAGTTTCACCGGAAATTGACGTCCATTCAAGCAAAAGTGTACTATGTGAAGTTTCTGCTTTTCCTTGTGCGACTCCTGATTTTGAACTGAGTTCAGAACGTATTTTCGACAATTCATCTGTTTTCTTCTTTTCATTGTCCAGAGTATCTTTATCAGGAATATCATCTGCAAGCTTTGCAATATCAGGATGAACAGTAGAACCACATACAGGACATGGCTCATTATCCTTTAATCTTTGAGCCAGAATTCCCGCCTGTCCGTCATAATATGCATTCTCAAGCATTGTATATTTTATCTGCTGTTTTTTTAATGATTCATCCGCCTCATTATATTTTTTTGCATATTTATAAGCACTATTAATATTTATACTTCCAATTATAGGCTTTTCTATTTTAAGCACAGGATTTCCAGTTCCAAATGGCCTGAAAAATATATCAGTTATATTATCATACAATCCAATATGACCAGAACTTTCTTCAGAGCAAGGAACAAGATCTCT
>CAKSGI010000668.1 GCA_934454005.1 uncultured Eubacteriales bacterium
AAAGTTTTAGCAATATCGCTGTCATCATCAAACATATCAAGATTAGCTAATTTATCTTTATATGGTTCAATATCATTTTTTATAGAATCAATTAATTCATTTACAGATTTTGTCATTTCTTCTTTTTCACGCTTGATACTATGAGCTTTATATCTAGTACGATTTTCATCTCTTATTTCTTCGTCAGTCTTTTCATGATAAGGCTGTCTTTGCTTAATATTATCACGATATGTATTAGAAATTGCAATGACTTTGTTACTATTCATAAGTATTTGTTTAAAATTTGAATATCCATTTGAATTATCATGAATAGCACGTATTGTTCCATCATCATTAAACTCAACAATGCTAATTATATTGTTATCATATAAACATATAGCATAAGAAAATGCACTTTTAACTTTTCGTGTATATTCTTTAAATGTTTCTGGAGTGAATACTTTAATATCATCATTCGTTATATGAGCAGCATCAATTGCTTTTAAAATATCTGAATATTTACTTTTTTTAGTTGATTGTGATGATCTGAATGAATAATCAAGCCTACTTTCAAAGCGCGGCAGATTATCAATAGATAAGTTTATGACTTTTAATAATTTTTCTTTATCTTCTTCGTTTCTATTATAATGATCTACAATAGCATCTACTAATTTTGGTACAAAAAATTTTGAAATGCGAATCTCACTGTCACTTAATGAATCTTTAAATTTATTTAAAAATTCATGATCAACTACAACTTTTTCTAGTAATTGTGGAATATTTTTAAATTGCAGATCAACAGCATAATTTATTGCATAATAGAAAATATTTTCAAGAGTTCTATCAAAATTGTTTCTATCAATTTGAGCTGAATTTTTATCCATTTGTTTAATCATGTCACGAATATCATCAATATTCACATCTTCTACTAGCAATGATTCTTGCGCTTCTAAAATAATTTTATTAACTAATCTATTAAACTTTAACATATGTTAAAATCCTCATAATTAAATTGTTTTTCTTTGTTTTTTTAATATACGTCTACGTCTTTCGTCATTTAGTTTACGTAACGTTTCATCTGACGGTTCTTTGCGATAAGGAGTACGTCTTTCAATATTATCTATATATTTATTTTTAACAACGATAACCTTATCACAGTTATTTAACATTGAAGATAATGATGTACGAATTCCGAATATGATTTTTAAAAACTTCAATTGTACCATCATTTTCACCTACTTCTGCATATCCAATAACTTTATTATCTTTTACGAATATTGCATATGAAAATTCGGCATTATTGTCTTTTATAAGATTATTAAATTTATCTGGAGTAACTGTTACAATATCATTGTCAGTTATGTTATTAGCATCGATATAACCTAATATTTTTTGTAATAATGCTGATTTACGATGAGGAGTAAAATTAAATATACTGAATGTTCTAGAATTTTTATTTATAGTATTTTCAAAAACTTTTCTTAGTTCAGTTGAAGAAACGTCATATTTAGAACTTATAAAATTAACTAATTTATCATGAATATTTTTTTCAGTATAATTACCGTCGGGATATAAATCAGCAATTTTCTTCGTTCCATAGATGTATTTCTTTGTCATGTCTTTTAATGCAATTTCAATATTATCTAAATGATTA
>CAKSGI010000669.1 GCA_934454005.1 uncultured Eubacteriales bacterium
TCAGTTTTTCCTTCATTGCATCTACATCCTGACTCAATTCTTCATCTGAATAAGTACAGAACATCTTTGCAAATGATTCCGAATACTTTGCATCATAGCTTGACGAATCCATGCTAAATGAATTAATCAACTGGCACCATGATGCTCCATCCCAGTCAAGCACACCATTAAATATCTGAACCATATTGGCTGCAGTCCCCATTGCAAACATTGAACCTGGTGTCACTCCGGCATCAGCCTCCCAATCAAACAAATAACGGTCATTATTTTTCAACACATCCATGTAGATATCAACTATATTCTTCTCCGGCATATCAACATGAATCTTTTTATCCAATACAACATCTGAACTATTTAACAATAACAGGCTGAATTCAAAAGGAATCCACTCTCCATCAGCATTCTTTACTGTCTTAAACGGAGCCTCATAATCTACCATCTTGTTAAATAACATATGGCCAACCTTTGTACTGTCATAGTAAAATGTTGTAATACCATACGGTACAGTATTGCTAAATTCTTTGTTGAAAATAGCCACATACTCATCGCCTGCTTTAACCTGATACCCAAGCCTTTCTCCAAGCTGTTTTGCATTTACATACAAATGGCCGTCATCTACCATTGCATCCAGATTTTCTGTTGTTCCTAAATTATCGGAGAACTCAACCGGAAGTATATTGTACGAAATATCAGCACTCTTTGTTTCTGTCGCATACGCTGTGCCGGTTGTCAATAATATTATTGCGCTTAACAAAATACTAATTATTTTTTTCATCACCAGTCTCCTCACTAAGCTCCTTTTGTACATCCTGCATCAGCTTCTGATAAGCAGTAACCAAATTGCCGGTCAATGCATTGACAAATTCCTCAGTATCGTATTCTGCTGAATAAATTCCATCCTTATATGTATATGGAATTTCCACTTCATTAGTCACTTTTTCAGCATTTGAAATATAATCATCTGTAAATGATTCTATATTTTCCTCTGTCACTTCACTCTTTTTCATCTCGGTAAAATACTTTGAAAAATCAGGTGCTGTTATTTTATATGTAACTGTATCTTTTCCGACCTTTTTCACCTTGATTGTGTCATGCTTTATAATTTTAGACATCAATCCATTTTTCTGATTTGCTTCGGTGTCTGTCTCAAAGAAATCTTTTAATTCCTCATCTGCTTTTATTTCATCGGTTCCGTTAATGATAGCATCTAATTTTGTTATATCTTTGGATTCCACTGCGTCAACCACCTTGTTTGCCTGCTTTTCTACTTTCTTGTCGGTATTAACGTCACAGGCTGTAAAAATGATTGAACATCCTAGAATCGCGATTGCTATTCCTGATTTTATAAATTTGCATTTTTTCATGTTGCTGCTCCTTCCTAATAGAAATGATTTACTATGTATTTTAATAAACAAAACTTGCACGGATACAATGCATTTAATAAGATTATTCGCATTAGTTTATTCTGCATGATTGTATCCACAATAACTATCCGCAGAATGTAAAGATAATGATTTTACACTTCCATTTTCCAGATAAATGTCAAAAAAGTAAGTATTTGATTTATCTTTACAAAATATACTCTCTGTTTGATCTTTTTGTATTGTCCAGATATCACTTTTACTCAA
>CAKSGI010000670.1 GCA_934454005.1 uncultured Eubacteriales bacterium
ATGCATAATTTAACATTTTAAAATATCTGTTTTTTAGACCTTTCTTTAGATATTGATTTTTCTTCCAATTAGGATATTTTTCATTTAAGACTATCAATCCTTCATTTAAAACTTCTTTTCTAGTTTTTTTATCCTTTATCTTGCATGCTCTTTTATATGAACTTCCCAATATGTAACGGGTAAACAAGTATTCTAATTCTTCTTTGTAACAATCATATATCTTTTTCTTTTTGTAATAATTTTCTACTTGAGTTAAAATTTCGTACATTTCTCTTACACGTTTAGTTTGGTGATTGGCAAGTGAAGTTGATCTTTGAATATAGTGATAAAAATTTTTGTGAATAAATTCTATTTTAGTTACATAAGGAACATATTGATATGTGAATAAAACATCTTCATATTTTAGCCCTACAGCAAATTGAGGATTTATTTTGCTAATCCATTCTCTTTTATAAATTTTATTACATGCCATTACCCTTACATTAATTAGCATATCTTTGCCTTTAGAGTATTCCTTACCATAGTCAACTCTATTTTTATTTGGGTATTCCCATATAAAATCACATTCAACAATTTCGCTATTTGTATTTTTAGCTTTGTCATACATTTCTTCAAACATTTCTTTATCAACATAGTCATCATAATCAACAAAAACTATATACTCACCGGTTGCTTTCTTTAATCCAACGTTTCTAGCATTTCCAAGTCCACCATTTTTTTCTAGTGCAACTACTTCTATTTTATCTTTATACTTTTTTTGATATTCTTTTAATTTAGTTAAAGTATCATCAGTACTTCCATCATCTATTAAAATTATTTCTATTTCATTTAATGTTTGATTAACTAGTGAATTAACAGAACGTTCAATGTAAGAACTAGAGTTGTAGCACGGAACAATTACACTTACTTTTTTCATTTTTAACTTCCTCTCACATAGATATTTTTAGCTTTAATATTACTTTTTTTAATTTTCTTTTCAAAGTATCATCCAGTAAATATTTGGTTACTTTTCTTCTTTTCAATTCTCTTTTAAACTCTTTATAATCATTACCCGTTAAAGTATTTAATTGCAAAATAGCACTGTTAGCTAAAAATGCATAAAAATACTTTTTGCATTCCTTATTAACTTTTGTATCGTTATCCATAATATTTTTTAAGTTATCAAAGTGATATAATATGTCATACGCATTTTTTCTTATTTTTTCTTTAGAATTACCTCTAGTAATACTGCTTGTCGTTTGAACATAGCAATATAAATTACCTTTTATGGAAATCATGTTTTTCGCTTTTACAATAACTAAAGGGGTTAGTCCAAAATCTTCATGATTATGCCCTTTAGCATAGCTAAATTTGTTTGATAAAAAATACTTTTTACTATATATATAACCTACTGGGGTATCAAAAGTCGCCTTATTTTCAACAAACAATTTAAATACTTTCTCACCATTACTATTATTTTTTACTTCTGGTTTTGCCATATATGATAATACATTTTTTTCTTCGTCTACTACTTCTATTCCAAAACTAATAACATCTAAATTTTGATTTTTATCTATTTCTCTATCAATTATTTCAAAAAAGTTTGGTTTTACGTAGTCATCTGAGTCAACAAAAGTTAAATA
>CAKSGI010000671.1 GCA_934454005.1 uncultured Eubacteriales bacterium
CTGTGGTATGTCCAGTAATCTTCCAATCCTGAATAATTCACATACGAAATATCAATCCGCGGACGCATATTCTGATAATCATTATCACAGTCTGCCGAAAGATATTCTGTATATCCGGATAATTCGTAATCATCTCTGAGCATAAGTCCGAAATTATTTCCGCCCTTATACCATTCTTTTACCAGTCGGGTAATATCCATTGTGATATATTTTTGTTTATCACCGGTAAACTTGCATACATCTTCTATTGTTTCATCATATGTTGGTTTATTGAACCAGTTAATGGTCTTATGATCCCAGTTCTGCAGCACTCGGTGCACCTGCACTGTACGTTCTTTTTTGTCCTCGGCAAGAGAAACCATAACCAGTTGTGCTTTTATGACCATATCACCCGTTTTAATTTCCGGTAATGTAAATTTTAAATAACTTCTCTGGGCAATATCACCGCCACGTGTTTTCAAAATTATACTGTTATAAAAGTTATCAATCGCGTATCTCGAATCTACATGTGCGTCATAAATTTCATCACGTTTTTTTGATGTAGTTGTAATTGGATCTATAGCAACAGGATATATACGTTCTGCTGCGTTTAACCATTGTTCATCTGCTGAAAATCTTATTTTGCAACGATCCTTTTCCCTTCATCAATCAGGCTGAGTGATATTCTCTCAGACCTGGCACCAGAAGCATCTTTCATATACGGAGCTGTAACAACAAAAACCTCTTCTTCATCATCATTAATAAAACAAATGCTATGATCAGCTTCTACCGGATGAAGCTTTTTGGTATGATAAACAAAATCAAATACTGCTCCTGCTTCTGATGTTTTTAAAATCAAATTTTCTTTTACTGTCATTCCTTTAATATACAGATGGTCATCCACACCAGGTAAAATATCCGGATAAAGAACTTCATTGTCTTTTTCAACTGCAGTCACTTTTGCGGAATTTTCCAAATCCCAGGTTATCATGCACCTTTCTTTTCTTACAGATATGGTTCCCTGTTTTCTTGAATGTTTATAAAACTTCACTTTCCAGTTTCCTTTTTTATTTCCAAAATCAGTTTCCCCATTCTCTGCCGTTAGACTGACTGTATTCTCCGCTGTCGAATCCCCAACATTTTCGTCAACACTTTCCTGCTCTTCTATCAGAGTATCATCCATTTCTTCCCATTTACCCTCATCATCCTGATAGTGTACAGCATCCAGATAAATTTCTCTTGTAAAAGAATGGTCTTCATTTACAAATAATTTTGAATATTCTGTTCTTTACTCTTGAATTTCCTGTCTCTGCTCAGTTCCCATAGATATTCCTCCCGTAATTTGTTTATTGTAAAAACCCTTGTGTAAAAAAGGGAAAATCTATTCTGTAAGAAATAACTGTCATTTCCTCAGAAAAGATTTTCCCTGTTTATAATTCGTTCTTCTTAATTGCTGTGTCCCGGATTGTAATTGTTTTCCTGAAGCAGGATGTTGTATCTATATTTTTATTATACATGCAATTATTTTCAAACACAATATTTATTTGTTTCGTTTTTTTAGATAAATGTCGAAATTTGTCATATACCAATTCTATTATTTTGTTCTCTTAAACTAATTGCAATAGATCCTTTATATCGTGT
>CAKSGI010000672.1 GCA_934454005.1 uncultured Eubacteriales bacterium
CCTTTGGGTGCTGATATTGAGTATGTAGACTCTTTAACATTGGAAAGAGCGCTTATTGATCGAAAAGAAATTGAATAATATATAATCGCTTTCATAAATTAGATTGAGGCGATTATATGATAATGAAAGTATTAAAAAAAATTACATTTGCTTTTGTGTTACTCTATAGTTTTAATTTAATTTCTTCTAAATTTGGGATAGTTATTCCAATTAATGCAATTACAATGTTTTTGGTAACTTTATTTGATATACCGGCAATGATTTTATTGTTTTTTTCACTTATTATAATATTTTAAAATGGAGGAGTATATATGCAAGACAAAGAACAATTTGAAAATAAAATTAATCTTAAGAATTTGAGTCATGCATATTTATTAAAAACTAATGATTTTTCAAAGGTTATTAGTATGGTAAAACAAATATTTAAAGAAAATGGTAAAACAATTGAAAATATAGATTACCTAATAGATAATGATTTATATCAAGATTTAAAAATAATTAAGCCGGAAGGCCAATGGATAAAAAAAGAACAAATTGCTGATTTAAAAGAAGAATATAAAACTAAGTCTAATTATAATGGATTAAGAATATATGTAATTAAAAATGCTGAAAATTTAAACAAAAGTGCAGCAAATACTATGTTAAAATTTTTGGAGGAACCTGAAGAAAATATTATTGCACTTCTAGTTACTGAAAATATAACAAAAGTATTAGAAACTATTGTATCTAGATGCCAATATATTGTCTTGGACTCAAATAGTGAAGTAGATGAAATGATAGATGTCAATGTATTAAATTTGTTTGAATTGCTTGAACTAAATGGTTGCAAAGCTACATTCGAATTATTTGATATAATTAATAAATACGAGGATAGAAATGAAATCAGAAAACTATTTATTGATTTATTAATGTTATATGAAAAATTCTTGTTTTATAAGCTTAATATTAATACAACCAATGATCAATTTCAAAATTTGTTTGACAACTTTGATAAAAACAATAAAATAGAAGATATAAAAAAGAAAATTGTTAGTTTAATGTTAGCTGTAGATAGTTTGGAATATAATGTTAATATTAAATTGCTTGTGGACAAGTTATTGTTCTCAATGTTTGGAGTTGATTAATATGTATGATGTAGTTGGTGTAAAATTTAAAAGCTCTAATAGACTTTACTTTTTTGAAATAAACAATTTAGATTTAAAAAAACATGATCATGTTGTTGTTGAGACAGAAAAAGGTATTCAATTGGGAGTTGTATTTACAGATATAAAAAAGATGGATGAATCTTCAATTTCTGGTAGTCTAAAAAAGGTATTACGTTTGGCCAGTAAAGATGATATAGAACAATATACAAAAAACGAGCAATTGAGTTTAAAAGCCTTAGATGATGCCAAAAAAAATGCTGTTAAATTAGGACTTGATATGAATTTTGTTGGTGCATATTTTACTTTGGATAAAAATCAATTAATATATAATTTTGTTGCTGATGACAGAGTTGATTTTAGAGAATTAGCAAAAAAGTTGGCTTCAATTTATAAAACAAGAATAGAGTTGAGGCAAATTGGTGTTAGAGATAAGGCAAAAGAAATAGGTGGGTTAGGGCCATGTGGTAGATTC
>CAKSGI010000673.1 GCA_934454005.1 uncultured Eubacteriales bacterium
GTATGTAAGTAATATTTAAAATAAATAAATAATATCAATACTTGCAATTATAGACGAATTATGTTAGTATTAAAATATAAGAAAGAGGTTGATAAGACATGGAACAAGTTTTTGCAAAACAAGCAGCATATGTTGATATTTTTAATAATAATATGATTGTGGCATTTATTTTGTTTTTGACAAGTATATTGAGTTATTCTGAGATTAAGCTTCAGGAACAAAGAATTGCTATTGCATACATAGTTATATTTGTACTTCAGGCGGCTGGCATGATTTCTTTTAAAGTTGCGATTGTTTTTATATTATTAACATTTGTGATATATATAGAGATTCTTACTGATGATAAGATGAAGTTAAAGATTGTTACTAACATTTGGTATAAGACTCTTGATTTGATATATCAGACTGTTTTTATATATCATTTAATACCGGCTGTTTTTACCGTTGGATTATTGGAATTATATAATAGCAACAATTTTGATAATGGTTTTATTAATTTGTTTATATTGTTTGCCGCACTTGTTTTTGGTGTATACACGATAAATAGAGTCTTGAGTGAAGAGATTGAATTTATTACATTTAATGAGATATATAGCAAGATTATGGAATATCCGATTAATAAGTTTGTATGTAATGAGAAGTTTTGTCAGGCAAGCAGTATTCTTGTGGCTATTGAGGATAAGAATTTTTATCAAAGAAAAGGTTATACGGTTTTCTCTTTTCGTTCGACAAAAAATATTGTTGACCGTAAGTTTAAAGAAGAAGGTGGCAGTGTAAGCAGAATTAAGATTTTTGCCGGTATGGTTAAGATGTTTTTATATAATATGCGGACACAGCGACGTGGGTATTCGACTATAGGCTCACAGTTGTTACGGTCATTGGCAATTGAGACGGGGTATGACAGCAAATGGAAAAGAAAGTTTTTTGAGGCATTTTATACTAATTTGTTTTTTAAAAGTTTATATAATTATCTGAGCAGGCACAAAGTTGCTAACAGACAGAATTACAGACAATGGCTTATATATTTGTATTTTCATTATGTTAATACATTTCTTGGAGATGAAGATATTCGTTTTTCTAAGTTCCTTAATGTATTTGATATGCAATATTCAAAAAAGAATACGATTGATATTTATGATGTGTCTAATGAAGGAATTTTGTTGGCATGCTGGGGATTAAGCAAAAAAACAAAGTATATTACAAAAGATAATTTGAGTGGCTGGATTCCTGATATACCTGGAGTTAAGTTTGAATATAATCTTTTAAGCGAGATGATAGAGCACTTGAACGAACCGTTTTATGATGGCCAATATTTGAAATAAATATTATAAAAAAGGATTGTATCATTACTCTTGACAAAGAATCATAAAAAATCCCGGTCTGTCCACATTACATGCAAAACATATGTAAGTAATGGGACAAGACCGGGATGAATAATTCAGGAACAAGTCTAAATTACTTAGAACGGATTTCCTTAACTAAAGCAACAGCTTCTTCTGTCATCTTCTGAATCTTGTCGAATTCACCAGCTTTAATCATATCACCTTTTACCATCCAAGAACCGCCGCAGCAGAAAATCTTGTCACATGATAAGAATTCTTCAAGGTTAGATGTGTT
>CAKSGI010000674.1 GCA_934454005.1 uncultured Eubacteriales bacterium
CAATAATAGAGTAATAGAGTAATAGATATATATGTGTATTATTATTAACGCGTGCGTGCGCGCGCGAGGGACAAGCTAATTTATATTTTTGGAGGAAATATGAAAAAAATAGATTTTGAAAAAATGATGAAGAAAAATACAAACTATGAAGAACTAAATAAAATTATTAGAAAATATATTCGGGGGGATTTATATTTAACTAACAAGCAATTAGGTATCGTTATTGATAAAAAGAATGGAGTGAATAAAAAATGATAGAAAAGATATTTAATAAAATGGGTTATATAAAACTAACTGAAGTTAATAGAATGATAAGCGCAGAGCATCGTAAACAGCGAGAATATGAAAAACAAAAAGAAATAGAAATTAGAGAGTTGAAAGATACAAATATGTGGCATGTTGCAAAAATTAATAGTTTACTTGTTGATCAAAAAGATAAATTGTTTTTAAAGAAAGAAGCAGAAAAAGAATTGCGCAAGAGAAAAGATGTGATTGATAATTTAACAAAATCACTTGAAAGCAAAATTGAAGAAACACGTGCTTTAAAAGGATCATTCGGAGGGTATACGAAAGAAATTAATAAGTTAAAATCAAAATATTTATTTGCACTAAGAATACTCTTTAATTTAACTAAAAAAGATGAAACAAATATGACTTGTTTAAAAGTTGATTTACAAAAGTATCAAAAATGGGCTGAAAAAAGAAAAAGTAAAGCAGAGGAAGAAATATGCCAAAACAAGTAGAGTTTCAACAATTATTAAAAATTAAAAACGAAGAAATAGCAGAACTCGAAAATGAAGTATCGAGAATTCGAAATGAAAATGTCATTTTACTTGAAAAATGCTTGAATTATATTGCAAATCAAAAAAAGATTTATAATTTGATTATTAAGATGACTGAATATAGATCGAATGGTTGTAATTGTAGACTCTCTATAGAAGAACTTAATTTATTAGTGCGTAGAGTTCACGAAATAGTGGGTGATTTAGAAAAATGTCGAGTACACTAAACAAATATGTAATTAATAATTTGATTGAAAGAAAGATAAATTTTTCTAATTTCTCTAAAGCTGATTTAATTGAGATGTGCAAAAGTATGCAATTAAAATATTGGGAATCAAGAAGAGATTTAAATGATTTTGATACAAGAGTTAAAAACACATTAGCATATTTTTTGACTCATCCCTCACTAAATGCTGAAGATATTGAATATTTAAGAGATGTTTTAAATGGGAGGAAATAAAAAATGTATAAATATTTAATTGAGTTATATGAAGAAGAAAAGAATAGAGTTCAAAGAGAAATAAGTGATTTATGGAAAGTTGGGAAGAAAAGTCCTAAAAAAGCAGATAGACTTGTTGAAATTGATTATATACTCGATGGTTTAAATGCTAATCAAACGATTAGAAGATTAGAAATGGAAAATAGCGCTTTAAAAACAAGACTAGCACAAGAAGGAATATACGTTGATTAAGGAAAATAAGAATAATGGTTAAAAAAGAAATTAAAGACTATTTGAAAAGAGTTGATGAGTTAGGGACTAAACTAACGGGAGAAGATAAAGAAACTTACACTTGGCTAATTTATGGCTATAATCAATGTGCCAAATTGTTAAAT
>CAKSGI010000675.1 GCA_934454005.1 uncultured Eubacteriales bacterium
ATCCTAATTTCAAATAACTAGAAATTAATAATAAAACTACTGGATAATCGTCATTATTAATAACATTATTAAAATTTTTATTAAAAACATGATCATCTTCTACTTTAATTTTATTGAAAAAGTCTTTAAATGAATTAGATGTTATGCTCAATTTATAAAACATATAATCAAGAAATAATTTCATTTGTTGTTTATCATTACCAATTTCTGTTTTTAAAATTGAAAATAAATCTTTTGTATAGGCTAAAATTTCTCTTGAACCAAACAATTCTAAAATTTCATCTTCGTCTATTTTAAGAAATTTTTCAATATCTTCTTTATCTTTTTCATTTAATTCAAATATTTTTTCATTGTTGATTTTAACTTTAGATCTTCCACTAATATCTTGAAATAAATGAACTAATTCATGACTAAGCGTATTATAAAAAATACTACTAGATACTGAACTATCTAAAAAAATAAAAACATTATTTTTTGAATAATTTTGAAAACCAGTAGAAAAGAAACCAGATGAATTATCAAATGCTGTCATTAAATACACACGCTCAAATGCAGCAAACTTCATTCTATCAAACAAATCATTAATTTTATCTTCAGATGAAAAATCAAAACATATAAAAGTAAGATTGATCTTCTTTTTAAGATACTTTTTACCTGACCAATAATCAGGCAACAAATTCATCAATTCTTCAAAACTTAACTCATTAATTATAATTTTAGTTTTATCAATTTTCTTAATTACATTTTTAATTAAATTTTCAAATATATCATCATAATAAACATCTTCAAAGATAAGATATTTTTTATCAGTATATGATGAAAATAAACGAGTTGGATGTTTAAATAATTTCATAAACTATATTCCCACAGTCAAAAATTTGATAATATCCATTGTTAATCATATTTACTGTTTCTGACTTTGAATAATCAATATTATCTTCTCCTAAAATTTCTTCTAATGTTAATTTCATTGTATTATATCTTTTTAAAATCATATTATTTTTTAACCATACATAATTAGGAGAAGAATATCTAAGAAATTTAAATCCAAGCTTATTATATAAATCACCCTGACTAAATCTTCTATCAGCGTAAGTAATGATTGAACCTTCATAATGTTTTCTAAAATAGCTTAATAGTTTTCCCGCTCCACCTAAAACCTGATAGTCGAATTTAGTTGCATATCTAATTAATTCCCAATCATAATTTTTATTAAATCTTGGATTTCCAAAGGTCATTACCGCAATTAACTCATCATTATAGAATAAACCAAGTTTAACTTTTGTTTGGTCTGCACCTTGAATATGATATTTTTTCAAAAATTCATTCTTTTCTTTTGCATCAATCTCTTTTACAGTACATTTTCTAGCATAAATTTTTGTTCTATCTACACCTAAAATAGCTTTAAGTTTTTCTTTAATAATTTCTTGTTTATTAATCCATTCCCATTCAAATATATGAATTAATCTATAACCCTTTGATTCACATAATTCTGTTTTATTTAAATGAAAACTTGCTATGTCTCTTTTATTATGAAATTGTGTGTATTTATTAAAGCTATGCCAATAACTACCATCAACTTCAATGGCTATTTTCTTTTCTGGAATTACTAT
>CAKSGI010000676.1 GCA_934454005.1 uncultured Eubacteriales bacterium
TAAAGACATTAGAGACGCACATTTGATATTAGATGGTCGTTTTTTCAAATGGAGGGAAAATGGAAAAATTAGAAGTATCCTTAGTTATTCCCAATTATAATAATGGTTGTTATTTACCCGAAGCGATATCTTCAGCACTACAACAGACATACGAATTTAAAGAAATTATAATTGTGGATGATTGTTCGACAGATAATTCAAGAGAAATTATTAATAAGTTATGTGATGAAAATAAAAGTGTAAAATCAATTTTTTTAAGAAGTAATTCAGGTGTTTCTAATGCAAGAAATATTGGCTTAAAACATGTAAGAACAGAGTATGTGACATTTATGGATGCAGATGACTTTTATTTCTCGAAAGATAAAATACGCAATGAAGTATATAAACTCATAGAACGTAGGTTATGTAATGAAGAGCCGCTGATATACTCCATTACGGTTTTTGGTGATCATGCAGGAAGAAAAAAATTATGTATGACAAATATTTGGAGACCCAAGTGGCAATTTATGGAAGGCAATGTCTTCTATAGATTATTAGCGCCTATAACCTTGGAACGTGCACCTAGAGATTATATAATAAAAACGAAGACATTGATAGACATCGGTGGGTATTGTAATCAAATAAGTTTATTCGAGGATTATGATATGTTGCTTCGTATTGCCCGAACGGATACGCCTTTCTATTGCACATATAGTGAAGGTACATTATATAGGGATAGCCTATCAGGATTGTCTAAGAAAAAAGAAGACGAGCTAAAAAAATCACTTGCTGGAATTACAAATAAGTATTATTGCACTTTAGCGTATGATAAAAGAATAAAAATAAGATTTTTGATGTGTATAGCTTTTGTGATGAGAAAGAGTATCGGTTTTATATATTTTTGGGGGAGATTATATATGAAACTATATCAAATATATAAGGAAAAGTGAGTTTTGTAAATTGGATGTTGAAACAAAAAAAGCTACATTAGTTTATTTATTAGGAACGGTATTAGTTAGAGGGTTCTCAATTATTTCTACACCGCTGTTTTCAAGACTTTTAACTGTTGATGAATATGGTACTGTGATGAATTTTACATCATGGGCAGGATTTATATCATGTATTATGGGTTTAGGTTTAGTTTATAGTGTTGGAAATGCCTGGGTAGATTTAAAAGATGAAATTAATATCTATATTCGATGCATTACGATTCCAATTTTATGTAATATGTTGTTTTTTATTACATTAGTAATGGCTTTTGGTGAATCGATTAGAGAACTATTTGGTTTATCTACGTGTTTGCTGCTTTTATTAATTGTTTTTTCTTTCTTTACAGATATTGAATCTTTATTTTTATTAAAATTAAGGTTTCAAATAAAATCAATGCATGTATTATATTGTTCGATATTTAATTGCATTGCTGGGTTTACTGTTTCTGTATGTTTAATATATAGTAATTTTATTTCGGCTGATATATCAAGAATTATAGGATTATCATTTCCTTGTATAATAACATCTATTATTATGTATCTTATATCTAAGCCAGAAATTAATATTACATGGGCGCTATTAAAAAAATATATCAAATATGGACTTAAAATTGGCGTACCAATGGTTCCTCACGGTCTAGCTA
>CAKSGI010000677.1 GCA_934454005.1 uncultured Eubacteriales bacterium
TTATTAAAAATAAGGAGTTGGTGTTAAATGGCTACATTATTAGAATATAAATGCCCTAATTGCGGTGGTGCTATTGAATTCAATAGTTCTATACAAAAAATGAAATGCCCGTATTGTGATACCGAATTTGATATGGAAACTTTAAAATCCTATGATGAAGAACTTAAAAATAATAAACCTGATAATATGACATGGGATACCACTTCTAACAGAGAATGGCAAGAAGAAGAAACCAGAGGTATGAGAATTTATGTATGTCAATCTTGTGGTGGAGAAATTGTTGGAGATGAAAATACCGCTGCAACAGCTTGTCCTTTTTGCGATAACCCTGTTGTTATGAAAGGACAATTCGCTGGAGACTTAAAACCCGATTATATTATTCCATTTAAATTAGACAAGAAAGCTGCTAAAGAAGGATTAATAAAACACCTAAAAAACAAAAAACTTCTTCCCAAAATATTTAAAGACCAAAATCATATAGACGAAATTAAAGGTATTTATGTTCCTTTCTGGTTATTTGATGCAAAAACAGATGCTAATATCAGATATAGAGCTACAAAGATCAGAACATGGAGTGATAAAAATTATGATTATACAGAAACTAGTTATTATTTAATTTTTCGTGGTGGTAGTGTAGGATTTGAAAAAATTCCCGTAGACGGTTCGTCTAAAATAGAAGATGATCTAATGGAATCCATTGAGCCTTTTAAATCTGAAGATCTTGAAGATTTTCAATCTGCGTATCTTGCGGGATATTTAGCTGATAAATATGATGTATCCGCTGAAGAAAGCATAAAACGTGCTAATGAACGAATTAAACGTAGTACAGAAGAAATATTTGCATCTACTATCAGTGGCTATAGTACTGTATTTCCAGAAAACAGTAGTATACAATTAAAAGATGGAAAATCTAAATATGCTTTATACCCAATCTGGATATTAAATACAACCTGGAATAATAATAAATATATCTTTGCAATGAATGGTCAAACTGGTAAATTTGTAGGAGATCTACCTTTAGATAAAGCTGCTTTTTGGAAATGGTTCGCAATACTTTCGATAATATTTGGTGCGGCCACTTATGGTATAGTGTGGCTAATCACATTACTATAAGGAGGTATTCAAATATGAAAAAAATAATATTTTCGATAATAATTACTATTATACTCTGTTCTGCCTTAACTATATCCACTTTTGCAGAATCAGATAATGAATATATTTTTGGAGTAGATGATTATATCACATCTGATGAAATAATAAACATAAATAAAAAGGCTGAAAAAATACATAAAAATTATGGCATAGAACCATACTTAGCAGTAACAGATAATACAGAAGAAAAAGATACTATATCATATGCAGAGGATAAATATAAAGATGTTGCATCTGGGAATGACGGTTTAATTTTAACTATTACTAATGATGAGTGGTACATATATACTTCTGGAAAAGCAACAAGTATATTTTCTGATTCTGATATAGACAAAATGTGGGAAGCATTTGAAAACGCCCCTACCGATTATAAATCTATAGAATCCTATTACAATGAAATTTTAAGTCAATTAAACAATAAAGACTCAATAAAAGACGGTGAACTTCTAAGAATAGTTG
>CAKSGI010000678.1 GCA_934454005.1 uncultured Eubacteriales bacterium
GTATATATTTAAGAGAAACCTGGCAAGATGACTTATAGCAAAAGTTACTGGATCCTTCCAGTATCAGTATGAGTTTCGTTCGTAATTAACAAAAGTTGCAAAAGGTACTTCATTCTTCATCTACCATATCATATTTACATTCGGAGTTTTAATGAATACGTGAGCTATTCCATGGATTTCGCCAAGTTTCTCTAAATACCTGTGTATAGTTGAATAATTTTGTGGACAATGGTCTTATTATTTTATTTGCCATTGTCCACAATCTCCTACGTTCGTAATTGTCATTCTGCACATATCGTGACATTGCTTACCGTGTGCAACATAAGGAGTTTGAATGAATAAAGAAACAACTGAAAATTTCTGTTAGGTAGGACCTGACACCAGGCAACCCTAATTTATTGTTATCAATTTACACTTCTTTTCTAGTCCCTATGTCATAGGAGTTTATAACTTTTAAATGGCTTTTATCGAAAAATGTAAATAATATAAAAAACTACAATAGTCAAAAAAATCTAAATATATTATTATATATTACGCGCGCACGATAGTATATTTATATTTATGTATTTTAAATATATTTTATTATAATCTTTTATATTATTTATATTATTTTAAATTATTATATTTAATTATATTTATTTATTTTTAATTATTTTATTTTTTTATCTTTTTTTATTTTTTTTTTTAAATTATAGTATATTGAATATATTTTTAATATTCAATTAATTAATAGTATTATTAATATTATTTTTTATTTTTTTATTTTCATTAAGTTTTTTAAAATATTTTGATTATATTTTTAATATTTAGTATATACCATAATATTTTATTATTTTTTATTATTTTTCTATAATTATTATATTATTATAATATTATTTAAAATATATAAAAATATAATACAAATTTAATATTTCTCTTAAGAGAAATATTAAATTTGTATTATTATAATTATTTTAAAATATTTATAATATTAATATAATAATATTTATAGTAATATAAATAATAGTAATGATAGTAGTATAGTAATATTAATATTATAATTACTATTATTATCTTATTATATTTATATTATTAATATTATATTTATTATTATAATATTAATATAATAATATTATTAATATTATAATAATTTTAAAATAATAATATAACTAAATTTATAATATGTATATCCCCTTTAGGGGATATACATATTATAAATTTAGAATACTTTATATATAATCGCGCGTATATATTTATTATATATATAGATTTTTTAATAATTATAGGAATTTTGAAATATCCACAATTCAATATTTTTTTATTATTGCATATACAAAGAAGTAAGTTCGTATACAAAATACGAACTTGTGAGTTGTGTTACTCATAACATATTTTCCCCTTGAGAAATTTTACTCAAGATACTGAATGGTATTTCATAAAAGATTTTAATACGAACGGAAATAAGCTCTAGTCGAAAATATACTTCAACAAATGAAAACGTCATGTTCCATACCTGGCTAGAGCTTATTTCACAAACCACAAGGTTATAAATAACCTAGAAAGGTGGTAGAAAAGATGAATTGGGCGTTAAGATTGCATAATTTTATAAAAGAAAGTCCCGATATAACAG
>CAKSGI010000679.1 GCA_934454005.1 uncultured Eubacteriales bacterium
GGGTGAATCGGAGGATGATGTAAAAGAAAAATTGGATTGGTAATTATAATCATATTGCGATATAATATACAAACGAGGATAGTATAATGGGATTTAACAAGGAAATATTGCAATATGATATTAAGAAAAATCTAAAACCAATGTTAATGGCAGCAATAGCTCTTCTACTTGCTGATTTACTAATTGGTAAAATTTGCCCTATTAGAACCGTTTTTGGAGTACCATGTCCGGGATGCGGACTTACAAGAGCCTTCAAACTGGCATTAACAGGTCATTTTTTTCAGGCAACAATTATTCATCCTTTTTGGATAGGATTGACAATATTGCTGGTTTTATATTTTTTTATCAGATATTTTATTATAAATGAAAAGTTATCAAAAAAATTAATGCATATTCTAAAGGCATGTGCAATCATTATTGCCATTATATGCATAATTTATTATATTTACAGAATGATTTTTTGGTATCCAAACAGAGAACCTATGCAATACGACAGCAAAAATATAATAAACTATGTACGAATATTGCTTAGCAAACTATAGAGTTTAATATGAAAAACTTATTACATTCAATTGCCTTAAAAGTCGGAATTGTACATTTTCGATGACAGTAACATAAAAATAGCGTAGCAACATAACAACTGCTACGCTTAAAAATTCTAAGTTTTTAGTGACACTTCAATCCTAGTATTTTTCAAATTTTTATTTTTCCGAACCCCTGATTTCCATATTTATCTCGTTTTTACTTTTGTCAATGTTTGTGTTGACGCTGATACTTTCCTTTTCAGCAGTATCTTCATTTAATTGAATTTCAACTTTTTCATCATCGTCCCTATAGTTGTATTTTCCTTTTCCCGATTCATTTAGTTCTGTTTTATTACCATTTTTGTCCGTTAAAATAGACTTTATGTTCTTTGTAATGCCGGATCCTGTTGCAGCATATGATACAACATTAGATGTGGCAAATAACGCTAAAACAATAATGGCTATAGTAGCGTAACGTAATTTGAATTTTTTTATTTTTTTATTTTTTGCTTCCATATTTTTCACCTTTCTTAAGCAGTCATCAGAAATATTAATTTCGTCAAACATTTTCTTATAATTATTCATCTGACCAATCTCCATTTAATTTACTTTTTAACTGATTTCTTGCACGCATCAATCTGGTTTGAACAGTAGTTTCTTTAATATGCAAAATTTTAGAAATTTCCTTTACGGAATAATCCTCATAATAATATAAATGAACAACTATTCTATATTTTGAACCAAGATTCATGACTGCATCATAAAGTATAGACTCTTTTTCATCTTCAAAAGAAAATTCGGTATCTATTAAAGACTCATCCCATGTTACAATTCTTTTATGCCAAAAGGATGTACACATATTTTTTGATTCATTTATTGCTACACGAATCAGCCATCTTTTTATATGTTCCCGGTCTGAAAAAGAACCTTTGTGCTGCAACAATTTTAAAAAGGTATTTTGAACAATATCCTCTGCGTCATACTTATTTTTGCAATAATTGTAGGCTATTTTAAAGACCGTATTGGCATATTGTGTTACAGCCTGATTGTATAATTGTGTGTCCACAGGACTTCCTCCTTAATGT
>CAKSGI010000680.1 GCA_934454005.1 uncultured Eubacteriales bacterium
TCCTATAAGTGTGAAAGTGGTACATTATCAAAAGCTTTAAACATAGGAATAAAGAAAATGACTGGTGATTATTTATCAGTTTTAGAACAAAATGATGCGTATTATGCTAATAAAATTGAAAGAGAAATAATTGCATTAAACATACTAGAGGATAAAAATACCATAATATTTTCTAATTATGAAACATTTGATAAACATTATAATAATAAAGAAATATTTATTCAAAATGATACCAGAATAAAGAAATATCCTGAAATAGCAATTATTAAACAACTAATCTGTCATTCTAGCGTTCTTATTTCAAAAACAGCACTTGAAAAATGTGGAACATTTAATGAAAAACTACAATTAACCGAATTTTATGATAAATACTTAGATTTGGCAAAAAAATTTAATTTCTATCATATTCCAGACGTACTAGTTCGCAGTTATTCAAATAAAAACAGTGAATTATTATCTGCTGAATTATTTGAAAAAGAGTATATGCTCTTAGACAAAAAAACAAAACAAACCTTTGACTCAAAAAGAATAGAAGAAATCTTTGGAAATCAAGAAAATTATTGTAAAGAAATTATAGCTTTATTAAAAGAGGAAAATCTTCAAATAGTATTAGATTATTACAAAAAAGAATTATCAGAGATATTAATAAAAAAACTTAAATATAAACCATTAATTTCTGTTATAATTCCAGTATATAATGGTAGTAACTATATTGAAGAAGCAATATCAAGTGTTTTAAAACAAACTTACCTAAATTATGAGATTATAGTTGTTAATGATGGAAGCACAGATAATGGCCAAACAAAACAAACCGTATTAAAATTTAAGGACAAAGTTAAATACTTTGAAAAACCGAATGGTGGAGTAGCATCAGCGCTAAATTATGGTATTTCAAAGGCCAAAGGAGAATATATTTCATGGTTAAGCCATGATGACATTTATAATGATGACAAGCTACTAACACAAGTCGAAGCCTTAAACAATCTAAGTAATAAAAAGACAATCCTTTTTTCAAATTTTGAATTAATAAATGAAAAATCGAAAGTATATGCAAAAACAGACTTTTATTCAAGACTCACAAAACAGGAATTAGAAAATAATATTTTACCAGTCTTAAAAGGTACTACCAATGGTTGTACAATGTTAATCTCAAAAAGTATTATTGAAGAAACCGGTGGATTCGATGAAAGTAAAAAGACAACAAACGATTATATAATGTGGTTTAAAATCTTTTCTAAATACCCAATAGAATTTATCCCAAATTACCTAATCAAATACAGAATTCACAGTGAACAAGATACAAAAAGAAGCCCAGTTTATGTAGATGAAAGTGAAGAAATGTGGTCTAATGTGTTCGAACAATTAGATGATAGTTACATTAAGAAACTAAATTATGAACCACTAGTTTTCTATGCAGATTTTTATAATCAAATGAAAGAAAGCGGCTTAAAAAAGACTGCAGCTATTTTATTAGAAAAATATAATAATTTAAAACAAAAAGAAAATCCAATTATTTCTGTGATAATGCCATGTTATAATTCAGCTAAATATTTAGAAGAATCAATAAATAGTATTTTAAATCAAACATTTTTACCACTTGAATTAATA
>CAKSGI010000681.1 GCA_934454005.1 uncultured Eubacteriales bacterium
GGGAAAATCCGCAAACTTTGTTACTCTTGATGGAAAAGATAAATATCACGTAGATGCATCTAGCTTAAAAGAGGGAACATATTCTGTTAAGATTGAAGCTTCTACAGACGATGACAACTGCGACAAGAATGTTAAAGTTTCTCGTGTTGTAAATATTAAGGTAGTTTCAGTAGATACTGCTAAGGATACTGCTTCATTCAAATTGAATGTTTCAAGCCAGAAGACAGATCTTGCTGTTGCATATGGAACATCAGAATCTGATATTCTTGATAAGAAAGTAACTGCTACTGTTGATAAATATATCAAGGGTGCAAAGGTCGAAGCTGGTGTTAATGCTGACATTACAATCAAAAATCCTGATGGAACAAAAGTAGGCACTAACGAAGTTAAGTTCTATACAACTACAACAAATGGTGCAATTACATTTGCAAACAATATTAAGACAGGTACTTATAAGGTAGAGGCTACAATTGCAAAGACAAGTACAACTGCTGAGAAAACATTTAGCACAACATTCACAGTTGAGAATACTCAAAGCAAAGCAATTGCTAAGATTGATAAGAAAAATCAGTCTGGAAGCACAGCTGAAGATATTCTTGCATCTGTATTAGAGTACAGCTATGAAGGTGTTAAGCAGGATCTTAAAATTGTAAGTGTTGATTCAAAAGCAAATGGTAATGCAATCTACATTAAGTCTGCAAAGGTTAATGTAAAGATCAACGACAATGGTGACTTACTTACTGTTGATTGCGATATTAACACATCATTTACAAAATAATTTATTTGTTGGTAACAAGTAAATAGCATACAAGACCGGGGCGAATGTTCCGGTCTTGTTTTTTGAGGAGGAAGAAACGCTATGAGAGAAAAAATGTTTCATAAATTTGCAAGTGCAATTCTGGCATTTGTTTTGATTGCAGTATCCGTTTTTACAACAACTCAATCAGTTACTGCTGCTACAAGCACAAAAACATTAATACATGTGCAATCAAAAAAAGCTGTTGCTTTTGATGTAAACCGATATAATTTTAAAATAAGTAACCCTTTTACAAAATATGTTTCAAAATATAAAAAGCAATTATTTATTTATATATTTTTTTCATTAACTATTACGCTTATAACCGCATACACTCCTATTATATTTGCAAAAATGATTGATATTATTTCTGTAAGTACTAATATTAAAGCGCTAATATTCTTAGGAATATTAGCGACTGTTTTATCAATCATTAAATTAATTATTAGTTATTTCAATAATAAATTATATATTATAATTCAAGCCAATTCCGCAGTAGACATAAATGCAGATATAATACAACACTTACATAAAATCTCTTTATCAAAACTACAAAAAATGAATGCCGGTTATTTAAACGAAAGTATAAATCGCGATAGCAATTCCATTGTTATTTTTTTTATTTCAACTATAACAGGTTTAATATCAAATACCATCTTAATTTCTTGTTCTTTATATGTATTATCACATATAGAAATAAGATTAACTTTAATATTGCTTCTTTCTATAGTTGTATATATCTTTATATATTTGCTTTCTAAGAAAAAATTGAAAGACAAGGCTGAAAAACAAAAAAATGCTCAATCAATAT
>CAKSGI010000682.1 GCA_934454005.1 uncultured Eubacteriales bacterium
CAATGTTATTTGTGACAAACTTTTCTGATGCATATACAGTTTTTAAACTTTCGCAACTACCAAATATAAAATTCATGTTTGTTACTCTAGAGGTGTCAAAATTACTTAAATCTATAATTTCTAAGTTTGTAGATTCATTGAACATACTACCCATATCTGTTACATTTGTTGTATCAAAATTACTTAAATCTAATTCCAATAAATTTTTACATCTCGCAAACATAGAACCCATATTTTCAACATTTGAAGTATCAAAACTATTCAAATTTAATTTTGTTAAATTTTCACATCCTGAAAAAATGCAATACATATTCTTCACATTAGATGTATCAAAATTACTCAAATCTAATATTGTCAAGTTTGCACAATTACAGAACATAGAACTCATATCTGTAACATTAGATGTATCAAAATTACTTAAATTAAAATCTCCAATATCTGAATTGCTAAACATTCCTGACATATCTTGAACGCTTGATGTATCCCATGTAGAAATATTTAATTTACCTGTTATTTTTGAATCGGCAAACATCCTTGACATACGAGTAAAATTAGATACATCTATATTTCTTAAATCGAGATTTCCATTGATATATGCTCCAATGCAATCAAAACTAGAAACATTTTTAAATGGTACAACTAAATCACCTTCTACACTAATATTACCTAAAGATAAGTTAACTTGTTTGTCTGTATTAAATAAAGTTAATTTACCATTAAGTTTTAATCCATATAATCCAATGTAAACACCCCAACTAAAGCCATCTGTTTTAAAATGACTAATATCTAAATCAGAATTGATTGTTGCATTACTGAACATTGAGTATGCAGTATAAAGATTTTCAGTATTAAAACTTGATAAATCTAAAGAATTACAATTTAACTCTTCAAACATTCCGTCCATGTTTCTAACTAGATGAGTATCAAATGGTTTTAAATCCAAATCACCAGTTAATTTTGCTTTTTTAAACATGGATTTCATACTAGTTACATTAGAAGTATTGAAACCATTAAAATTAATTGTCGTTCCTTTAAATTGCTCAAACATTGATTCTAATGTAGTAGCATTTTTTGTATTAAAACTTGATAAATCTAAAGTGCTATTTAATGATAATTTCTTAAACATTGATGTAGTATTTTCAATATGTTCTGCATCAATATTTTTAAATTCAATATTTTTAATTTTACGGAAATTTGAGTTATTCAAAACCGCAAAATATTCTGTACAATCTACTGGAAAATGTATTTTTTTACCACTTTTACAAATTACATAAACATTATATGTAGATCTATTTTTATCGACATAAACTGAGTAATAATCATTAGTTCCAATTGTCGAATATGGTTCAATGCTACTTAGATTATTATAATTATCTATATTTCCAAAATATAAGTTAGCTTTGCTTGCATCTTTTAAAATATCTTCAACAGTTACTCTAAATATATCTTTTTCTAAATAAGTAATTATTTCTTCTACAGTGACTTCTAAATCAATATCATTTAATACATTGTAGTTGTATATATCTTCTGGTGTAAATGTTGCTTTGTAAGTATTTAAACCGACATCTGTTAATTGTGTTTCTGGTACATTCCACTTCCATCCTT
>CAKSGI010000683.1 GCA_934454005.1 uncultured Eubacteriales bacterium
CCTCTATTCAATCTTTCAAATAAATCAAACCTAACTTGCTTATCACTTTTATCACTCAACGTTGTAACTTTTATATTAGATAATCTAAATTTCGTTTGAATTTCTATTGGTAATTTCGTAAAATTTTTTCCATTAAATTCCGTCAATTTTTTTAATTGCTCTAATGTCAATTCACTCAAATTAGGCGTTCCTATTTTTTCTCGCTCCTCATCTGTTCCAGCAAAACATAAAATAGTACTCACACGCTGTACTCCATCTATCAATTCCCATGTTCCATCTACATTAGTAGCCATAAATAAACTAGGAATAGGAATTCCTAAAAATATTGATTCTATCAAGCTAGACTGCCTCTCCTTATCCCACCGGAATTGTCTTTGATATTCAGGGGCAATATTTATCAATTTATCATTCACCATACTAATCAATTCTTTTATCGAAAGATCGTAAGTATTAAAATCAACTTTCATTTTTTGCTCCATCAGTTGTTTCTGCAAATCCATTTTCACCATTTCCCTTCTTAATATATTATGTTTATATGATTCCAATTATTCATAAATACATCAATTAATTCAATTTATTCCACACTCGCTTTTGCACTAACATCACGTTTCGCTAAATTTTGCAAGAACTTCTCTCCATCTTGTCAGAACTTCCTTTCCAACAATAAGTTCATCTACAATTTCCACATTAAAGGTATCAATAAATCTTCATAAATAGGATTTTCCTGACCCCCGGAAAGTATAATAGCTATCAATAAATATCACATGATATGCCTACTGTCCGGTTCTATCATATATTCTATTAAATTCATCTCCTTTAAGTTATACTTTATAATACAGCATCTGGACTCTATTTCAAACAACATTGAATAATATCTCCCACACCATTTTAGAATTACACATCAAAAGATATGCCCTATCAAATTTTCTTGAAGATAATCCAATGAACTTTCTATTGTTCAACAGATAACTAAGTCCCCTTGGATCTAGATTAAATTTCTCATCTCTACCAAATATTTTCTCCGTTATCACGGTAATAATTGCAATAAAATAATTTACTTCTTTGATCTCGTTACGTTGTCTGCTCATACTCAGCTTACATTTATATTTTCCGCTATTCTTCACTCCTTCAAATATCTATTTAACCTCAACAACATCTCTCAATTTTTCTCAATCGTATTTTAACAAGTCCCCTCTTATATTACAATATAAAATGGTTTTATTAATCTCTCCAACAAAACTTCAATTTTTTTCATACAGTTTGTCCATTTACTCTACTGTATAACTGAAAACAATTCCATTTCCAGAATCCCCCCTCATTTTTCATTAATAAATCGTATAAAAGCCGAAACATTTTATCTTTTCTTCTAAATCCATTAAATGTTTTCATAGCGTTCCATCTCAACAAATAATTCAGACTTTTTCACTTGCAATGCATATGCAATTTTGTCTATATTTTCCAAAGAAACATTACGCTTACCAAGTTCTATATCACTTATATATGTTCTATGTAATCCGCATAAATCACCTAATTCTTCTTGTGATATTTTCTTATCTTGTCGTATTGCTCTTACTACTTTTCCATAAGCAGCACGTATGTCTTCC
>CAKSGI010000684.1 GCA_934454005.1 uncultured Eubacteriales bacterium
AAGAAAGATTTAATTATGGCATTTATTGAATCATTAGATCAAGACTCAAATGTATATGCTGATTTTGAATCATTTAAATCCTTAGTGAATGATAGTCGCGAGAGATTATCCCGTGAAGCTGACGATAAACCGTCGTATTATAAGAAACGTTCGGGGCAAAAACTTGAAGAAGATGTTAGCCGAGTTATGTCAGAAGCTGCCGTGGGCACGGAATTTGAGGATAAAATTAAATTAATATCGGGACATAGTTTTCCGGATATTGTGGCTATTGTAAATGAAAATAGAAATTTTGGTGTAGAAGTAAAAAGTACAAAAAAAGATCATTGGCAGACGTTAGGTAATAGTGTATTGGAATCGTTGCGTTATCAAAATATGGATAGAATATATCTTATGTTTGGCAAATTGGGAGGCAAAGTTGAGTTTAAGGCAAGACCTTATGAGGAATGTTTATCATCCGTAAGCGTAACACATTCTCCGCGATATCATATTGATATGGAGTTGAAGCGTGGTAAAACTATTTTTGATATGATAAAACAACCATATGATGATGTGCGTAAAATGTCTAATCCTATAGAACCATTTATAAATTATTATAGAAGTCAACTTAAGCCAGGCGAATCTCTTTGGTGGATAGATAATAATGTTGAAGAAAAAGAATCTTGCGTTAAACTTAGACTGTGGAATACGTTAACACGATTGCAGCGTGATGATATTTTGGCAAAAGCTATCATTTTGTTTCCTGAGATTATTACAAGAAAAGCTGGGAAAAAATATGAACGTTATGCGTTATGGCTGGTATCAGAATACGCTATAGTGGTGCCTAATGCTAGAGATGAATTTTCAGCTTCTGGTCAAAAGGATATTATAATTGGAGAAAAAACTTATCATAAAGTTCCTAGGTTATTTGAAAAAATATATAGTTTGAGAGAAAAAATAATTAAAGAATTTTATGAAATATCAGAAGCGGAATTAAATTCATATTGGCCTTCAAAAAAAGTGTTAGTGGAAAAGAGAATTAGTAGGTGGATAGAAATTATAGATAATGAATTAAAACAAAATAATTCTCAAAAGTATAATTTTTCTGTTAAGGATTTACTGGAGGACATATTATTAAATTAATATATCCTTCTGCTTGTTATGTATATAAGGGAAGGAAATATTCATAATGGAAAAATCGATATCAAGACAAAAAATTTATAATGCTATTATTAACGAAAGAGAAAACCAAGGAAAATTTCATAAGTGCTTATTTCATTTGCATACATGTGCATAATATGATTACCGTTTATTTGTGGCTAATAAGGAAAATTTTAATAAAATACCATTAAATGATATAGAAAAAATATTTATTGAAAAGAACTTGGTACAGAAAAATAGAGAAGATGATTTTCAAAAAATAATAAATAATTATAAAATAAAAGAACTTAATAAAAAAGAATTATTTACATATTTATTAATTGCTAACGAATTAATAGTTAATGATTATGAATTAGTAACTGTTACTGATCATAATACAATAAATGGGTATGATTATTTAAAAAATCCAATTGATATATTATATCAATATAAAAAAATATTGAGTTTGTCAAGATAAGTGTGTAAG
>CAKSGI010000685.1 GCA_934454005.1 uncultured Eubacteriales bacterium
AAAATAGCCCTTCCCAATTAAGAGAAGGGCATTAAAGCCTTAAGTACTAGCGGAAAATTACCAACAATTAACTGATACACCACAGACCATCTTGTGCTGCTTTTATAGCATAAAACAAATCTTGGATCTTTACAGTTTTGTAGCCTGCATCTCGAGGGCCCGGATCAAGCAGAAGTATTTCACTTCCCTGCAGGACATCTACAATAATCGATACATGCTGGAAGGTGTCTTCTTTGTTTCCATAAAGCCAAGTATAATTAAATCCGCAAATAATAGATATGTTAGTTTTTAATAATTTTCGGATTTCCTCCTCTAAAAAGAAATCATCCTGAATGCAATTAATAGGAAGGTAATTCTCGTGCAACTGTATGGAATTAGCCTTAAAAAAATCATTTATTGTATTATTCTTTATCTGTGCACCCCATTTTTTATGATCAATGGCTTCCTCTGCCGGAACAATATCTAACTGTTCAGCAATTTCAGCTTGAGACAGGGATTTTATGCCATGATGGGTTAAAACCATTTCCAATACGGCTGGGACGCACCAATTAGGTTTGGCTATTACGATCTGCTCCACATCCTTCTTCATATTGTCTCCTAATTTCGGCCTCTAATTTTGCGTGGGGATCTTCCCATGTGCTGGGCTTAATGGTTTTTCCTTCGGCATTATAATGTGGTTGTCCGTCTGGCCATAATTTTGCCATGTTTGCAGCTTGGACTATATCAAACAAATTATCTGGTTTTATTCCCATCTCCACCAATCTCCCAAGGGCAAAATAAATTACGTCAATCATTGCATCTGCTTGTTCAACGATTTCATCGGCATCCAAGAATTCGTTTATTTCTTCCAGCATCCAATGATAACGTTTCATTGCACGATCTCTTTCCATCTTTTTAGGAAATTCTGAAACCGGATGTCCAAATCTCAATTGAAAGTCTTTTACTTTGTTCCACTCGTTATTCATATTATATACACCTTTAATTTATGGATTGTTTATTCACAAGAAAGTATTCGATATATCGATTGTATAATTATAAACACTTCATCTATCAGAGCGGTATCAGCATTAATGTTCCCCTTTACCTTTTTGGGCAGATACCTTCGGCTAATTAATTGATACGATATTCTTAACTTATAGCTTGTAATGATAAAGATTCTTTTTCTTCATTTGGTCAATTATTTCGTCAACCTGACGTTTATCTTCGCTATAATATAAATCAGGAACTCTTTCATCTCCGGCACTTTTCTTTAACCTATAAATTTGTGCTTTAATATCTTCGTCCAAATCAAAAAATCGATATAATTCACACTGGTTATCTTTGAATTTCTTATCAACATCATGATTTTGGCCACTGTCTGCCCTAAATAAAACATATACTTTATTGGGAGGGGAGATTTTAACCGCACTTGTTTGACTAAAAATTCTTCTGATATCATGAACAATGTCAATCAATTGCGAACCACCAGAAGTATTGCAGTCAACGATAATACATTCCTGAATATTAGTCCCACTTGCCACATTCCATGCGCCTTCATAATTAATTCTAAAATCAGTCTAAGGATCGTCAGTAACCGGTGTGATTCTAGAGTTGTCGTTACTAG
>CAKSGI010000686.1 GCA_934454005.1 uncultured Eubacteriales bacterium
TACAAATTCTGTATTTGTAGTTAACATGTTTTCATTACAATTATCGCTGTTATTAAATCCATGATATATTGCGGATATCCCTGTTGATTCATCTGTGAAAGTCCTCTGACATTTTACATTTGAATTTTTGTCACAGATTATTACATATCCAAATTTCAAGCCTTCATATATTGTTACCGCTTCCCAGATATCCCCATCTTGTCCATTCCAGTATTCTCTTGTAGTATTCCCCTCATTTTTCATTTCGCTTAGAGAATTCCCCTGCCACTGATAAACCTGTGCAGAATTGTTATTTATTTCGTGAAATACACTTTTAAAGAAACTGTATTTTAATTTTGATTCAGAAATATCTTTTCCATCGGTTCTATTAAGAGAAAAATAATACAGTTTATAATTAGGCTGTTCTGCACAATTTTCCTTCATAAATGTGTCAACTTTATCAAATTCTTCACCAGATGTCACTTCATGAATATCTGCAACCACTTTATCCATGTCGCGTCCACGGGCAGCGATTCCCACTCTTGCATCATCATTAAAAAAAGCTTTATTTGAAATATTTACGTCTGGTTTCTGTTCTTCAAAATCTACTGCAAGATTTAACGGTACATACCATTTGACATCTTTATCTGGATTTTGTTCATCATATAATATAATTCCAAATTCTACGCAATCACCAAGTGTGTATAAGCCGCTAAAATCATCTAATTCAAAAACAATTTTTGTAATTCGTCCTTTAAAAGTACCATCACCCATGTCAACCTTATCGACATTATCATATGCCCAGGTATCACTTCTTTCAACTTCTTTGACATGAATATTTTTTCCATCTTTAACCTGTAAAAGCTCAAACACCTGATTTTTCAGTTCAATTGTTAAGGTGATTTTTCCATTTTCATTTACCACCATGGAAGCTTCGTTATACATTGGTTCGGTAGGTGTTCCAAAAACTCCACTCATTCCTGTCGGATCAGCAGGATTATTAAGGTAAGCATTTACTCCTAAAATTTTATTCTGTGCACCTGGTACATATAAATTGGCTGTTACATTTTCATAAGTTCCTGCTGGTAAAGAATCCACACTGCTCCATGGAGCATCATCTTCAGTATTTGCATCTCCTGCTGCAAATGCTTCTGCCAGTTCTTCAGCCGTCATATTGCCATTGTCTGTAAATCCTTTATTATCTGTGTCCTGTACGGTTGCTTCTTTTCCATCACTAAATATATTTTCCGCATCCTCTGAATCTTCTGTATCGTCCTCAATTGTAACTTCTTGGTAGTCTGTATTATTTTCATCATCCATGGTAATATCTATGGAATCAGAACTGTCTTCTCCCGTATTTGCATCAGTTAAATTGTTCTCTTCGTTAACTTCTGCTGTCTCTGTGGACATTTCTACATCTGCTTCCGACGAGAAATCAGCTGCTGATGCTGGTGACGCTGTCATCATAACTGCTACTGTCATGATCCACGCCATACTGCGTTTCATCTTTGAATTCAGCATACTGCCATTCCTTTCCTTTAACTATTTTAATGGTGTTTCCGCCTGTGGTACATACAGATTTGCATTTGTCGCATAAGATCCATTAGTGAATCCAGTATATGC
>CAKSGI010000687.1 GCA_934454005.1 uncultured Eubacteriales bacterium
CAACCGCAATATAGATTTTCATCATATAATCAACTTTGATACAGTTGATGTGGGTACACACAATTTAAACAACATATTTGCAGCAATAAAGTATGCATCACTTGGTTACACTACTTATTACCACTACAATAACTATACCATGCCTGTTCAGTTGGACAACTTATTTCCCTTTTTTGTTGCATCGGACAATGAGATATTAGTTTATGATGTGAATTTGTCTAACGGATTTATTTTGACAGATAAGGCAATTGTAAAGTCATTTATTGATAAAATCAAAACTCTTTTTATAAAGGCAACACCTTTGGTTCATTTTGACGATAATGTTTTAAACAGCAACATAGACAGTTTTTGCAATAAGCCAACATACAATATTAGTTATTATCCCAATATGCCATTCTCAAATGATCTGGTATTATCTTCAACCATATTTGAAAACAATACCACTAATAACATATATAATTGGTTTGAAAAGATCATAAGCATTTCACAGTCTGTTTTTCTATTGCATATTGATGGGTTCGAAAAGTTTTTTAATAATAAAATTTTAACTTCAAATATTAAGGAATTAACTACTAATAAAAAAACTCTGTTTTTTGATAAGTTTATAAGACATTATTCTGACAAAAAGAATATATATTTTATAGATGACAGCATTTTCTCGGTACCCAAGGATTTTAGTATTTCAACAAATTCTTCATCTTTTTTACTTTATGTTAAATGCAACGAAGATTCAACTACTGATGAAAAGCTACATAACAAATATTATATTTATCTTGACAATCCTTTTATTGTTAAGGATTTTGAATTATTTATTAAGTACATAATAGAAAACAAATACTATTTTAACAATACTCACATATCTCAGATTTTTAACTATCTAAAGGATTATATCAATTCAAAAGATAGTCCCAACTAAAAATGCTGTAGGCATGATTTATTCCCCATATATTTTATATGAGTTTAAATACATGCCTACAGCATTTTTATCTTGGTATTCCTTCTGCTATTCTTGTTATTCCAACATATATCTGTGATATTTTATACCATGTGGCAAAATCCACAATACCAGTTTGTGGCAAATCAAATATTTTTTGAAAAGCTTTTACTGAAGCCTGAGTTCCTTCTCCAAATATTCCATCAGCCTCAACTCTTGGTATTGCCGTGTAAACTTCTGCTATTGTATCAAGCTGTTGTTGCATCTGTTGTACCTTTGGTCCACTTGAACCAATGTCCAAATTGTACCCCGGCCATGATGCCGGAATTCCTGATATTTGTTCTGCCGTATTTATATAAATTTCACTTCCATAATAATTTCTTAATATTTCAAGTGCAGAGTAACCCTGCTCTCCCAAATTGCATGAGCCCCACTGACTAAGCCAGTTTGGACAGGTCACTCTTCTTCCGTCACAGTATTGTGTAAGGATAGGTTGCCTTACATCCGGAAACGAAAGATATTGGTCGAATATATTATCCACAACCAAACTAATTGACTCAAATATATTTCTTCCATTAATCCATTTTTGATCATAGGCTGTTGAAGATGTAATAGTAAAATCGTATCCTTTATTTCTATACCATTCAGTATATACTCTATTAAGTGT
>CAKSGI010000688.1 GCA_934454005.1 uncultured Eubacteriales bacterium
TTATAGGACCGCTACGAGGGTTTGGCAGCGGGAGCGTGCTTTCGTTAATGTGCGAAAGGCTCCAACGGGGATGTCGACGGTGGGAATATGAATATAATTTTTTGTTGTGGGGGGATTTTTATTGTCATATAAATATACTATTATATTTTATTTATGAATTTTAGAAAATAGATGAATTTATACACTTTTAAGAAGATATATTAATTGATTATTGTTTAAGGAGACAGATTTATGAATATAAAAAAACTAAAAGAAAATGCTATTATTCCAACTTATGGTTCTGAGTATGCCGCAGGTGCTGATTTATATGCTTGTATTGATGGACCTGTTACTATAAAGCCACAGGAGACTGCTTTTATTGGCACCGGTATTGCCATGGAGATTCCTATGGGGTATGCAGGTCTTATTTATGCAAGAAGTGGTCTTTCATGTAAGCAGGGTCTTGCTCCTGCCAACAAAGTCGGTGTAGTTGATGCAGACTATCGTGGAGAAATCACAGTGGCTCTTTACAATCATTCTACAGAAGAAAAAACTGTAGAGCCGGGAGACAGAATTGCCCAGATGGTTGTTGCTCCATTTTTACATGTTGACTTTAATGAAGTTGATGAGCTTTCTGACACTGTAAGAGGTGTTGGTGGTTTTGGTTCTACAGGAACTAAATAGAATTTTTCATTATATATTCAGGATTCTATTGCTTTGCACATAGTATTGCGGAAGTGCAGTCATTTTCCCATTACAATGTCAATCAACCTTGCCAATGGCTCTGCTGCATTTACCGCTTCCTGATATGTATTGGTCTGTGCTCCCACTTCTATTAACATGGACTGCCTGCACAAATCCAGATTGTATTTATATGCATTTACATAGTTATGCCTTGCAAATCCCGGATAATATGCCTCTGCATTTATTTTCATTTGCAAAGTAAGTGCAAGGTTTTCATATAAATATGGGTTATATAAATAATCTATATTTCCCGTATTTTTAAATCTGGACATTCCATTAAAAAACATTACCTGAGCTGTGCTTTTTCCATTTACTTCAGTCACCAGTCTTGTATTTTGAGATACACCATCTCTATGAATATCCAAAATCAAACTAATTGAAGGATACTTATTTAATATCTTTTTCACACCTTCTCTTGACTGATCATATGCCTCGTTTCTGTCTAGGCTTCCGTTTACTATATCATAAGTTGATTTGTCATGAATAACATTATATCCAAACTGTTCTTTTAAAACTTTACACAACCTGTCTCCCACCCCAATAATTGTGGTTGCTTCATTTCCATTGCTGTTGCTGAAATCTTCCTGAGAATGTGTATGATATATTAAAATTTGTGGTTTTTTATTGTTACCTTTTATTTTAAATTTTTCTGTTAATGCTTTTTGCAACGGCAAATCATTTTCTGTTAAAGTAGTTGCCTCTGTAACAATATAATACTTACTTTTAACGCTATCAAAAGTTCCAATATTTGATGCTGTATATAGTTTTCCTTTGATTTTTGGCATTGGAACCATAACTTTTCCACTTGCTTTTTTCACCTTTGTTTCTCTCTTATTTTCTTTTTTCTTTTTGGTAGTTTCGGGTACTGTAGTTTCT
>CAKSGI010000689.1 GCA_934454005.1 uncultured Eubacteriales bacterium
TTTTTTTGTCAAACGCTTTTTGACAAATTTTCTTATTAGCAATATTCCAGTTGCTATAATAAATATTACTATTACACCAACTATGATATACCAATATTCAAAATTATATTTTTTATCATTTATTATAACATTTACTTTATCTTTAATCTTATCTTCTTTATATGTAAGTTTTATACTTTTTAACTCTTCTTCCTTTTTAAAACTCCATTTATATTCTTTTTTGCTCACTTCAGTAGCGTTACTATCAGTAACTTCAAATGGAAGTTTTATTATAACATCTATATTATCATATATAGGTGTGGAAGGTGAATCACCACCAAGTTTAACCTTTTGATCAATCGTAATAGTTACATTATCACCATCTTTAGTAATAACAGGTTTATCAAATATATCACTATTAAATTTACTAGTAAAGTCATTCAAATCATCATATGCTGCAGATGAAGTTGCTATAGTATTAGTTCCCTCTTCCTTAGTTGACATAGAATACCTTGAAATATCAGTTGTAAACATATTTGCAACATAGTTTATAGCTTGATTCCCTTTCAATTTTGTTCTAGATTCTAATCTTTTAGTCATTTCTGTCGCAACTATTGTTTCATTAATAGAAGAATCTTCATTTAATGATAATGTATACTGAACTGAGCAACCAGAAGCTAATATTACAAATACAAAAACCAAAAAAAATTTAATTATATTCTTATTCATAATTCACCTACTAGTACTATAAAATTATATCATATTTTTATAAATTTTGATATAAAAATTACAACTTAAAACAAAAAAAGAAAACAAATATTTTGTTTTCCCTTATTATAACTAGAAAATATTAGTATAATTATCTTCATCATCATTATCAGTATTATTTACACTATTTAGTTTTTTCATAATACTATCAAGTTCATCATCTATTGAATTAGTTTTATTTTCTTCTGTTTTAACATTTTCATTTGAATTAACATCCAAATCTATATTTAATGGAGCAGGTTCTTCTTTCTTCTCTTCATCAAATAATATTTCTGATAAAGATAAATCATTCTTGTATTCATTATTATCATTTTTTTCATTCTTTATATCAATAGGTATTATGTTTTCAGCAGGAGTTATTTCTTTTATATTCGTACCTAAATCTAACGGAACATTAATATCATCAACAATACCATTATCATTAGCATTATTAACATTATTTATCTCATCTGTTTTTAAATCTTCTTGCTTATTTTCATCTAAATTCAATGGATTTGCATTATCATTTATAAAGTTCTCAAATTCACTAGGATTATTTTCTTCCATATCCTCTTTTATATTTTCTTCCTTTATTTCTTTATCTACATTATCATTAAAAACTAGATTTTGTGGTTCTTCTTGCTTTTCAGAAGGTTGATTTTCTTTACTATCTTTTGATAAAGCACTCACTTCTTTTTTATCAATTGCCTCATCTATTATATCCTTTTTAATTTTTTCTGGCACTTGATCCTTATTTTTTATATCTTTTCTAACTCTTTTTGATTTTACACTATTATCAATCAAATACCCAATTAATACAAATATTAAAAATATACATACTCCTATTAAAATATTTGTATTCTCGTTTATAA
>CAKSGI010000690.1 GCA_934454005.1 uncultured Eubacteriales bacterium
GATTTTCTGAAAAAGGCCTGCAAGATTCCGGGTATGTATGTGCCGGGGCTGTATGAAGAGGAATACAAGGAAGACGCACAGGTGTGTGAAAGGGTAGATGATTTCCTTACAAGACACACATATGCCATGCCTATCTTATCTTTTCAGATGACCAAGGAAATAGACTTGGAAACACTTCGGAAGTTTAATCCGAATTTTGTATGTCCTCAAATGTATTATTATCTGGAAAACTATCCTGAATTGTTTGAGTTTATTAAGAAATATGCAACAGACATTGGAAAGCCACAAGTTAATTCATTTGAAAACATAGGAAAAGAAGAGATATGTAGAAAACAATACTAGGAGGTCTTGTTATGGGTGATTTTGGTGATGCAGAAAGAAGAATATTAGCATTTATGGCTGAAGGAACAGAGTTCGTGTTCCAAGAGAAGAATTATAAAATAATTCTTTCAGGAAAACCAACATGCCATAAAGGTGAGCCTAAAACAGATATTTATATTTTAGCAGAATCATCATCTGATAAGGTGGAAATAAAAATATCATATAAAAAAGAAAACGCTGATTTTATTGAGAATAAGATGAGTGCAGATAGAGCAAAGCAATTATTCGGCGAGGACTGGGTAAATATTATTGAGCAATCGACAATGGCTATAAGTGATAGATTTGAAGAAAGAATGCTCATATATAAGAATAAGTTTAAGAGAACGGAAAAGGGTGCTATCACTTTGGGATGGAAGTTTGAGCTTTTAAACAAAAATAGTGGAGATTTATCAGGTAAAATGCTACTTACAGAAGAACAGATAATTGATGTGTATGCAGGTAGTAATTTGGCAGATGATAAACGAAATGCTATGGTGTCAGGACAGGTTATTGAGAATAGCGGCATAGCCAATTACATATTGATGGATGAAAATGTAAATTCGGCACAAGACGTAATTGATAAAATGGTTCCGATTAAAGAGTATGTGAAGATGCACCCTGATATTTACTTTGCATGTAAGGCATTGAATTATCGTACATTTGCAGGAAAATGGGATGGAGACAGACCACTTTCGGTTCAAGTGTATTGGAATGCTGAAGACAATAAACTTGTTCCCGAATTGGTGTATGATCAGCCATTAACTGTTAAGGGAAATGAAGTGGCGAACAGGTTGTTGCATTATATGAAAAAGCTAAGCATTAAAACAACAGACGACATTGATGATGACAATGCCGGGACAGATAGAATAATTTAGAGGTGAAACCATGGCTGTTATTTTAGAAGAAAGAGGGCGTGGCAAATTTAAGCCGGCTCCAGATTATAAAGTGGATGAAGTCAAGGAACTTTTGAATGCTAAAATTGAAGAAGAAAGACACGCGTTTGCTGATTGTAGTGAAGAAATAGAGTTTGATAAACTTAACTATGATCCGAATAAATGGAACTTGCTGTCATTGTTTTCGGGATGTGGTGGTCTTGATTTAGGATTTGAATTAGCTGGATTAAAAGCCGTTATGGGCGAAGAAGTTATGGAAGCTGCATTTGCTGATAAAAAGGTTTTTGATGAAAACATTAATAATAATGTGTTTAATACGATTTATGTAAACGATATATTTGATG
>CAKSGI010000691.1 GCA_934454005.1 uncultured Eubacteriales bacterium
TTAGTAAATATGCGGTTATAAGATAAAAAATTGTATTTTATTATAAATAAAAACCATTAAATTTATAAATGTGGTTTTTTAAGTAGTTTGGAGATTTGATTATGAGTAAAGTAAAAAAATATGAAATGACTTATAATTCAGAACACTATACAGTAGCTGCAAATGATATAATTCGTGGAAAACAGTCAATGACATTACAAACAGCAAGACTAATAAGGTTACTTATTACTCAAGTTGTTAAAGAAGATAGGGACTTAAAAACATATAATTGTAAAATAACAGACCTTGCTAATTTCTTTAATATTTCAAAAAATAACTTGTATCGTGATATTAAACAAATTTGTAATTGTGCCATGTGTAGTTGTGTAAATATTAGTGATGGAAATCCAAAGCATCCGTGGAAAATATTTCATTGGATTTCTACTGCAGAATACGATGGAAATGGTACAGTAACACTTAGATTATCAGATCAAATTAAACCATATGTAATGGAATTGGAAAAATGGTTTACACAGTACCAATTGAAAAATATTTTGGAGTTTAGTAGCTATTATGCTATAAGACTTTATGAAATAATCAAATGTGAAGATGGTTTGACTGGTGGTAAAAAGTCAGAATTAGAATTTGAAATTAGTGAGCTTCGTAAATATTTTGATTGTGAAAAAAAATATGTTCGTATTAGTCAGTTTAAAGAAAAAGTTATTGAAGTAGCAGTAAGAGAAATTAATGAAAAATCTGATATTTTAATATATCCTCATTACAAGAAAAGCGGGCGTGCAATAACTAGTATAAGTTTTGAAATTCACATTAACTATGAAAAACAAAAATGAAAATCTAATTAAAGAAATTTACAGTTCATGCGTGAGCTGTAAATTCAAATTTCGGATTATGAAATAAATTCTAAAATCCGAAAAGTCTGGATAGCAAGCAACGCCGGTGTCTAGACACTCGGCAAATTTTGAAAAAAATCAGTGATTCCGATTTTCTCAAAATTTTATTTTTTTGGGGGTACCCAAACCCCATTATTTTTTCAATTTGTTTATATTAAGAAAGGATAAAAATATGAAAAATCGTTCACGAAAATGTATGATAACTTTTTACGTTTCTGAAAGAGAAAAAGCTTTTATTTTGAAAAAAATGGAGATTTGCAAAATAAAAAATATGAGTGCATATTTACGAAAAGTTGCTATTGATGGGAAAATTGAAATTCATGATTATTCATGGGTTCGTGAACTCAATGGAATTTTAAGTAAAATTGGTTCTAATATTAATCAGATTTCCAAAAGAATAAATGCAACAAATTCAGTTTATAAATCTGATATGGAAGATATCAGCAATAAAATGGATGAAATCTATAATGTTCAGAATAGAATCTTATCTATAATTAACTCAAAATTAGAGAAGATGAATAAATAACAAAATATAAAACCTTCAGCATTTGTTTTTATAACAATTCTGAAGGTTTTTCTATGCTATTTAAAAAAATAATTATTAATTTTCATGAATTGACAAATTCAATGGAAGTGATATACTTATTTTAGAACCATTAAGAACTGATTGTGCTAGCTAATTATTAGTGAACACTACGTGTCTT
>CAKSGI010000692.1 GCA_934454005.1 uncultured Eubacteriales bacterium
CCATAGTGGACAGAGAATGGGGAGTAATATTTATTAAAGGATATAATTATACAGCAGAACGTTTAACGGAAATGAATGAAAATTATTGGGTTATTTCTGAAAATAAAGAGATAAATGAGATAAAATACTTTGACAATTATTGTTATAAATGCAAAACAGATATTATGTCGCCATTAAATGGAATAGACAATGAACTGAAATTTACAAGCTTTATTATTTTCACTAATTTAGAAAAGGAAAGGGTCAAAATTCACGAAAACTTTATGAGAAATATATGGTTTTCGGACTATATATCAGGCAATATGTTTGATAATATGTGTGAGCACCGATTGGATGATGATAATTGGAAAAGGCTACTTAGTGTTATTGAAAAGGCGAATGTATTGGCGAAAGATATCGGAATTCCGATTGAAAAACCAGCAAAGAACTTAAGGGAAGCAATTGCAATAAACAATCAGAAAATATACACATTTGATGAAACTCAATTAGAGGCAAGCCTTAGTATAACAGATGCATGTGAGCAGATTAGAGGGTTGGCTGGAACTGGAAAAACAGTTATTTTGGCAATAAAAGCTGCTAAGATTCATAGATATGATCCCAATGCAAAAATTGCGTATGTATTTTATACTCAGAGTTTGTATACGCAAGTAACGAGACTGATACAAAAGTATTATGTAAAATTGACTGGGGTTCAACCGTCAGAGAATTTAAAGATATTGCATGCGTGGGGAGGAAGAACAACAGGCGAGGGACTATTGTATAATGTTTGTAGAACTAATGGATTGTCACCTATACCATATTATGAAGTAAGGGGATATAGTAATCCCTTTGGAGAGGCATGTAAAAGAGTTTCAGCTTATAATTTAAGAAAAGAATATGATTATGTGCTTATAGATGAGGCACAAGATTTACCAGAAGAATTTTTTTATTTAGTAGCGAAGATTGTTAAAGACCCTAAGAAGATTGTGATAGCATATGATCAATTACAAACAACAACAGATGTTTCAATGCCAGATTTTGAAGAATTATTTGGAAAGGATAAAAATGGAGAACCGCAGGTAAAGTTACTTGAAGAAAATGATCATATATTGAAAAAGTCATATAGAAATTATCGAGATGTTCTTTTGATTGCTATGGCTTTTGGCTTTGGAATTTATGCTGTAGATGGAATGGTTCAAATGATAAGAAGCGTTAAAAATTGGAAAGCTTTGGGGTTTGATTTTGAAAAGATTAATAACGTGGGAGATGATATTTCTTTTTCAAGTCGAGTTATAGTGGAAAGAACTAAAGAAAACAGTCCTAACGAAATCAATCAGCTATATGAAAAGTATCCGATTGTAAATTTTGATTTTTATTCTACAATTAATGAAGAATATCAGAGGGTAAGTGAAAAAATAGATGAATTAATTACTCAAGAAAAAGTTAAGCCTGAGGATATAATGGTAATAGATCTGAGAAAAAAATCTAAAGAATTGTTGCAACGTATGCAAGAGTTGTTATACAAGAAAGGGCACCTTTCAATTATTCCAGGAATTGTTGAAGATTCTAAAAATTTCTTTCAAGATGAGTGTGTTACATTGACAACACCGAGG
>CAKSGI010000693.1 GCA_934454005.1 uncultured Eubacteriales bacterium
GCTATAGGTTTTATACTCCATTTGTTTTTTATTGGTTTCACAATCCATAGCAAATTCCTCATCAACCGGCATACTGCTTTTAAAATTTTGTTCTTAGTGTAAAAGTATTTAATAATGCTTTAAGCTTCCAATCTGCTTTTTACACTCACTTAGCATATCATATAATCATGCATTATGCCACCTTTCGGCTTCTTGCCTTGACAGATAAAATTTCATAAAGTATATCCTATCTTTTTCTTCTTGTGTGAGTTTTCGTTTTCCAAATCTAACTTCCCTTATATCTATGTCAGATATTCTCGCTGCCATATTGTAAATATCCTGCTTTCTGATTTCTGTTTTTCCATCAATCATAGTTGCATCGCATAAATCTTTGGTACTTACCTTTTCCGTTGTATCCTCTACATCATACAACTCCGCAAGATAATGCATAAGATCTTCCGGAAATTTTCGATGACTTCTATTTGCATATTTATTCCGATGTTTCAAATAATAGCATTGGCATTTATTATAAAGAATTGTTTCGCTAAGATAGCCATTTCCAGTCCACTCTTCTATTTGTATATGATAATTATATTTCAGAAGAAAGGCCATCGTTCCTACAGCTGCATAAAAATTGGAATTAACATCTTTCCAGTAACCAGCATACAAAAGATCCATTTCTATATTAAAGTTATCTTCATTAAGCTGTTTTTTTAATATGGCTATGTTGCTATATCCAATATTAGGCATAAGCTTTTTCACTGACTTCACCATATTTCTTTCATCTCTAAAATGCACCATTAAATTTCCCATAGAATCTCCTCACTATTTTTTACTCTTTTCGCATTTACCTTTTCCACATATTTAATATAATCCCCAAATACAACGATAGAAAGATGAGGTACAAAAATGGATTACAAAACATTTACAGAAGACCAGGCTACTACCTGGGGAAATCAGCTTTACTCTCTCAAAGCGGTGCAACCTATAGAGAGCAGAATTCAAATGGCGAATCAGGAGTTGTTGCTTACTACTGTGGCAATTGCCATATCTATTACAATTCCATCCTGCGTGGTATGCCCAACATCACAGAAGATGAACGTCTGAATAAGGAAATAAAGGCACTGAAGAAAATCATTGAAGAAGCTCCAAGAACAGATCAAGATCTGATCGCATGGCGCATAGTGCCAGATGATATTGCCAAGCAGATAATGACTTCCAGCCAAAAGCCAAATTTTTTTCTTGAAAAAGGCTTTTTAAGTACCAGTCTGACACAAGAAAGCTGTTGGATTAATTTTCACGAAGTAAGCAAGCTAAACTATATGCTCCGGATTAAAATCCCCCGTGGTTCAGCTGGAATCTATACTCCAGCTTATGTCACAGATCGTCGTGAACAGGAACTGCTGCTCATGCCAAATACCAAATTACAATATGAAGATCATTTTCACACAAAATATTTTATCCCCAATTGTTTTCTCCCAAAATATCTTCATGAAAAATATCTTCAAAATAAGATCCGCATAATTCCGTTACAGGCGCAACAGTAACAACAGAGAAGCAAGGTCTCTTTTAAAATCCTTGAAGATTTTTTCGGAATGCTCCTATGTTATGC
>CAKSGI010000694.1 GCA_934454005.1 uncultured Eubacteriales bacterium
GGTGTAACCAATTGCCCTATTACATCAGTGCTTATTGCCTTTGAACTTTTTGGATTTTCAGGAGTATCATATTATCTTATTGCCATTGCAATAAGTTATGCACTTTCAGGCTACTATAGTCTTTATAAAGACCAGACTATTGTATATTCAAAATACAAGGCAAAATATATAAATAAAAAGGCAAGATAGGAAATATAATGGTTTACTAATCTTCCGTTACATATTATAATAAGAGTATTCATATTAGTTTTAAAGGTATTCCTTTAAATTACGTGAAATGTAGTGGTTACGTATTGCAAATATATTTTTATAATGAACGGAGGAGCAATTATGGGAGTAAACACAAATCAGAAGAAATTATTTCAAATAGTAGTAGCGATAGCAGCTGTAATACAGGTTATAGCATGCTTTTTGCCATTTGCAACAGTATCGGTATTAGGATTTAGTCAGTCAATAACATGGGCAGATGGAGATGGTATTTTTGCAATTATATTGGCAGTTTTAGCAGTAGTTATGGTGTTCGTAAATAAAAATGTAACATATATTATTGCTATGGTGGCAGCTGCGATCAATGTGATTCTTATTATCTATGATGGATTTATTGGTTATGCAAGCGAACTTGGTGATTATAGTGGAATGGTATCACGTGGAGCAGGAATTTACATATTTATCATTGGAGCTATCGCAATGGTTGCAGGAACAGTTCTTTTGTTTGTAAAAGAAAGGGAACAGTCACATTAAAAACAGAACAAAGAAAATTCAACAAAGAAAACGAAAAAATATTAAGAATATAAATCACTACAAAAAAGTGGAACATCATTTGGTGTTCCACTTTTGTAATTATTTTATGCTACAATAAATTACATAAATATTAAAGATATAGAGAAAGATAATATAAGAAGAAAAATAAATTGCGTTTAACTTTGTGAATATCTTAAACAAAAAAACAGCCAGTTGAAAGGAGAAGTTATGTGTACAGCAGCAACTTATAAAACAAAAGATTTTTATTTTGGAAGAACATTGGATTATGAATTTTCATATGGTGACCAGATTACAATAACACCAAGAAATTATCCCTTTAATTTTAGACATTTGGAGACATTGAACAGTCATTACGCTATTATGGGTATGGCATATGTGGCAGAAAAATACCCACTTTACTATGATGGAATCAATGAAAAAGGCCTGGCAATGGCAGGACTTAATTTTGTGGGTAATGCAGTTTATGGAGAAGTGGATGATACAAAAGAAAACGTATCCCAGTTTGAATTTATTCCATGGGTTTTGGCAAAGTTTCAATGTGTTAAAGATGTTAAAGAAGCTCTTAAAAACATGAATCTGGTGGTAACACCATTTAGTGAACAGTTGCCATCTGCAAGTCTTCACTGGATTATTGCAGACAAAGATGAAGCAATAGTTGTGGAATCCATGAAAGATGGAATCCATATTTACGAAAACACAATCGGTGTATTAACAAACAATCCACCATTTAACCAGCAGATGTTTATGTTGAACAATTATATGAATCTATCTCCCAAACAGCCTGAAAATCACTTTTCGCAGTATATTGATTTTAATTTGTACAGCAG
>CAKSGI010000695.1 GCA_934454005.1 uncultured Eubacteriales bacterium
TTTTATTTGTATGGGCCACGTTGTTACCGCTTTTGCGAATATAATCCATCCGTTTCCATATGTCAGGGCCTACTAACTCTCTGTAGTCTTCTGCGTTCATGAGGCTCTGCAAATTATCCCGGTATGGCATTTCCAGCGCATCATCTACTGAGTACATCCATTTGATTGCAAACTCCATCGCCCGTCGACTGTTTATAATACTCGCCGACGGATCCATCAGAATTATCTTCTCAGCAGAAATCGCAACATCCGCAAATGCTGAAAATTTAGGCTCTTTTTTCAGATAATCAAAGTTGGTAACCATACGATATCACCTCTAATCTCACTCTATTGCTTGTATTTATATCATAACACTAAAGTGTGAATTTTTATATACTTCTTATGCGACAACTTTTGATTTGTCGACTTGGGCAACGAAATCTGCAAACCGCTCCTGTAATACCATTGGCGGCACAATAACCACAAGTTTTCTAATATCACCAAGAGAAACGAATTTCTGTGTTCCTCCTCTAACCTTGCGTAGAACAACATTGTCAAAATAATCAGACTGTAATAGGGCACGAATAAAAGTGTTGAGTACTCTCGAATCGTCCTTAAACTTGATTAGCGATACATTCTTAATAGCGAAGTCCGGTTCCACATTAACAATAACAGGCTTTCCAACCGTACCAATCATGGGCATTATAATATCGCCCATATCAACTTTAGATCTTTCATTAATTTTATGGAAATCTGCTTCACATATCAAAGAACAATCCATTAAATCTATTTTTCCACCGGTTACATTTTTTGATGTTACGAGAGGAAAGCCAGTTTCATAGTAATGCGGGGAATCATGAGTCCCATCTCGAACATCGCAAACTACACCAAGGTAATCTTTCTCCCAATTAAACGGATTAAGCACGATGTCACCGAACAGTTCTACAAATCGGGCTTTAATAAGTTTATCTAATAGCATTAATTCTTTCTCATATTTATTAATGATATTTTGTGTCCTATCCAATTCTGCAATAATGCGATCCTGTTTTTCGATATCCGTTAAAGGTACCATCATTTTCTTTAGATGGCTAGGTCCATAATTAAGCTGTGCTGATCCTGTAATTTGTTTAAAAAGTTGCCTTTTAAAATGATTTGATTTCAAATAGTACATAAAATACCGTATTCTTAATTTCTCTTGATCTAATGATTTAAATCGAATTGTACTGGTATTCATACAGAGTGGGAGCATTGTGTTCTCTACAAATCCCATTTTTTTATCAATATATTCCACTTTAATCCCGGAACTTGCAACAATAAAATCACCTTCATCACATAAAAAATGCTTATACTTTCCATAGGCTTCTTCTTCCGAAATATAGCGATCCGATTTCGATAAATCTATGTTCCCATCAATTAAATTAGCTACATTCAAAAGCTTTACGCCATCGCTTGTATACTGTGTATTTCTAACACCTGGTCCTTCCTGAAAAAAAAGAACATCTGGTACATTTACCCATGTTTTTTCCATCTACATCATCCTCACAAATCCGAATTGTCAGGACATGAATTTCTGATGTGCCGACTTGACATTGTTCTGATTTACCATAGC
>CAKSGI010000696.1 GCA_934454005.1 uncultured Eubacteriales bacterium
TATTTGGCGCTGTAACTGTAGCCTCATACTTTCCGGTACTGGCATTTTTAGTCAGCGTGTAGGTCGTCCCATTAAATATATATTGAACTGTTTTTACTGCCATCTATACTGTCCTCCTACTCAGCTGTCTCTGTCACAAGTTCTTCCATACCGGAATCGATGAGGAACTCTTTTACCTTGACCTTTAAAAGTCTCGGTACCTGTGAATAAGTTTTCTTTCCTAACATAATCTGCTGTGCCCATAACATTGCCATCATTTCTTTTCCTCCTGAAATTTGTAATAATATGAATAAAAATAAAATGGTTAATACAATTATCGTTTTACTGATATACCGTTTCAGACATTTCCAAAATGCATCCTTCGAGCATTTCATTTTTCTCCTCCGCTTTTTCGACTCTTGACTGCAGGTTCGTATTTTTCTCTTCTGCTTCTTTAAGTCGTGCCTCCAGAGCTGCTATCCGGCTGTCCGGATCTTCTCCTTCCTGGTACATCATTACGCCAAGAATACCGGCTGTGTACTTCACGATTGCATCAAGCTTCGTGTAATTTTCATACACAACGGTATCTGCATCCCGTTCGCTCACAGACATTCTCTTAGTTGTTGTCGGATCAGAGAATAAAGTCTTCAGCTGATCCTCGGATGCTGAAATGGTCTTGATCAGAAGTACACCATCCGTCTGCTCAGTGACCTGCTGGATCTGCAGTTCCTGACCATCATTGAATGTGATTTTCATTTTTCTGTTTGCCCCTTTCTTCTTTTTAGAGGGATTCTGAACTAAATAGCAAATTAACGACCACGAATACGAATCTTACCAAAACCAACACAGTTTTAGAGAACAGAAAACCAATAATCGTTGATTCAACTGCGCAAGGAACAGTAAATTGGGATACTAATAATTTCTTGAAATCTGGTGTTGCATATGCTTTTGTTGTTACGGTTTCCTCGAATCTTAACAGCGAAAGCTATAAGCAAGAAATTTCTTGTGCATTAAACAGTGTAAATATGGGAAACAACGGAAACTATTACAAGCTAACATCTACCTTTATTGGGAAATGTTCCAAGGGCGACAAATTACATATTACCTCATTCAAAAATGGAGGTTCATGGACGCTTTTTGCGACAAGAGCTATTTTTATACCGGTGAGCTAAAATAAGCTGTTGTTGCAATCATAACGAATGAGGCACTATCTGTACCGCTGATATATACTACACCATTTTTTATGTATATACGTGCTTGTGTTCCAGCAGTTCCACCATTATGCATAGCTATCGGAATAAGACACTCGTATGTGTTATATCCAGTTGGCGCCATCCCTGACGGGACATTACCGAGAGCCTGATCGTTTGCAAATTTTCCATTATCTGAAAATCTTATCGATCCAGTAACAAATACCACATGACCTATTTTGCGGAATTTTAGCTTTTCTGAAAGATTATTTGCAGTCATATATTTCCAACCAGAATCGGCAGTTGTAGTTGCTAATTCTGTGTTCAAAGCAGATATTTTTGTGTTTGCATTTGCCAAATTGCTATTTAGTTCAGAATCCCTCCTTTGACTGGTTGATAAAGTTACATATATAAAAG
>CAKSGI010000697.1 GCA_934454005.1 uncultured Eubacteriales bacterium
TATCAACAGCGCAACCGGCACGACGGACTTTTTCACGCCGTCCACACTCGTTCTCAAAGCAAAGTGGATAAAACAACAAAAAAGTATATGTCTGTTTGATGTTAATAAGAACAATGCTATAATGCATATATATAACGAATAAGAAAGGATGATATTAATGAGATTTATTCTATCAGGAACTCATAAGCCGTGTATTATATGTGCAAAATCAACTACTCAAATTGATATTTATTCAGAATCATATATGTGCAGTTATAAATGTGCAGAAATACTTGACGAAGAAATCCAGAAAACTGAAAGCGAAGGAGAGGTTATATGAATTCAAAAAACAAAAAAATCATTATTGTATTAGCTGTTGCATTTATGGTAGCTATCGCAGGTGGAGTTTCCTTGTATATGTATTTAACACCTAAAAAAACAACTATTTATGTTTTTAAACAAAATGTTGCTGCAGGAACAGTAGTTACATATGACATGCTGATGCCAATTCAGGCAGATTCAGATATTTATGTAGCCGGAGCTAAAACGGATGCATCTGAACGATATGTTACAGGTGCAAATGTAGATGCAGTTTTGAAATCTGGTGATTCACTGAGAATGGATGTTACCGAAGGGATGCCGCTTACGTTATCACTATTAACCACATCTGGGGGATCTACTGTCGAAATGGCAATGAACCCTGAAAAAGTTGCTGTAACAATTGCGGTATCAAATATTACAGGTATTACTTCTGATTTAAAAGCAGGATCCAAAGTAAATGTATATGCGTCAGGCTTATTTAATAATAACGAATATAAAACATCTTTAATTTTTGAAGGACTCCGAATTTTGGCTGTTAATAAAAATGATAAAACATTAACAAGTGTCACCTTAGAAACGTCAACAGAGGAATCATTAAAACTGATATATTATGCATCATCATTTTCTATTTATTTAGGTCTGATTGATAGCTCTGGTTACGAATTTAGAGGTACGGATAATGTTAGTTTTTCAGATGGTTCCGCACAAAATTACACGGAAATAGAATCTGGCGTTGATGGAATAACGGAAAATCAAAATACAGCGGTACCAGAACCAACCACGGAAAGCCAGCCTGAACCGGATACAACACAGATAGACACAACACAGCAGGAGACTTCAACAGAAGAAACACTTTCAACAGAGTCAGGAGGACAATAAGATGGAAGCTAAAATGGAAACATTTGGGAAAAGACTTGCAAAACTGATTGGAAGCAAAGGAATCACAAGAAGGGAGTTTGCAAAGCAGGCTGGCATTTCGGAAGTGTCCATATCACTGTACATCACCAAAAATAAGATTCCGCAACTAAAAAATGCACGTGCAATCGCTAAAGCATTAGATATAACCGTTGACGAACTTTTAGAAGGAACTGAAAGACAAGGAGAGTAGATATGAGAACAGTTATAGTAGTAGATACCAATAGTTCTTTTGCTTCAGATATAGAAAGATGCCTGATTATTAATGATGATTATACTATAAGACTTGAAGTAAAAACAAATATTGATGATGCAATTAATGCAATTTCTCAGATTCATGCAGAGGAAATGGTTGTTGCTGGTTCTTTGA
>CAKSGI010000698.1 GCA_934454005.1 uncultured Eubacteriales bacterium
ACTTAAGACTGAGATTTCAAAGCTACAGGATAATATGTTGGTATTTGATACGCAGGGTAATAATATGCAATATGAAAAATTTTCCGTAGATAGGATCTTATGAGGGGAGGGGTATTCTTGAAAAACGATTTGAACATAAAGTTGATATCCATGGAAGATATTATGGCGGCGGGATGCTGTGATATTCAGGAAGTTATTCGAGTAATTGAAGAAGTTCTTGTTGATTATAAAAATGGTGGAGTTATGCTTCCGGATAAAATATCACAGATTTTTAACTCGGAAACTCAGAATAGAATAAATTGTATGCCATCAACATTGATGAAGGATAGTGTTTGTGGTGTTAAATGGGTGTCCGTTTTTCCAGAAAACCCGCATAAGTTTTCATCTCAGAATGTTTCTGGTGTAATTATCTTATCTGAATTAGAACAAGGTTTCCCGTTTGCAGTGATGGATGGCACGTTAATCACTGCATTACGTACAGCTTGTATGGGGGCAATTGGTGCAAAATATTTGGCTCGTAAAGATAGCCATACGTATGGAACAATTGGTTCTGGAGAACAGGCAAAGGCACATTTTATTGCAATTAAGCAGATGTTTCCTCAAATAGATACTTGTTATGTGGCGTCCAGAAGTGAGCACGGGGAAAATCAATTTATTGATACAATGAGAAAAAAGTATCCTGATGTTGACTTTGTGGCATGTAATTCTGATTATGATAAGGCTGCAAAAAACGCCGATATAATTGTTACAGCGGTAAGTTGTCAAGAACCTCTTCTAAAAGCAAGTGCTGTAAGAAAGGGAGTTTATTATTGCCATGTAGGCGGGTGGGAAGATGAATATGCTGTTCCACAAAAGGCTTCAAAGATTGTTTGTGATGATTGGCATTCTTTGAAACATAGAGGTTCACCAACCATTGCACGGATGTACAAAGAGGGATTGCTTGAAGACAATGATATATATGCTAATGTAGCTGACATTATAGATGGGACAAAGCCTGGTCGGGAAAATGATGATGAGATTTGTTATTTCAATTCCATTGGCCTTTCTTTTGTCGATGTCAGTGTCGCATACAGTTTCTATAAGAAAGTGTTGAATAATAATCTGGGAAAAGATTGGAATATTCAGAAAACAGATGTTACAGAAGCATTATTAAAAAGTATTTGATTGTGGAGGAAAATATGGATAATAAAATTTTAGTTACCCGTTCATCTATGCCGACTCTTGATGAGTACATTGAAGAAATCCGACCTATTTGGGATAGTCACTGGTTGACCAATATGGGCGTGAAGCATAAGCGGTTGCAGGCACAGTTGGAGGAATTTTTGGGAATTCCGCATGTGGCTCTTTATACGAATGGTCATTTGGCATTGGAGAATGTTATTGCGGCATTGAATCTGCCGGAAGGCGGTGAAGTGATTACTACACCGTTTACTTTTGCATCTACTACCCATGCAATTGTTAGAAATGGATTGGTTCCCGTTTTCTGTGACGTTAATGAGAAAGATTATACCATTGATGTTACAAAGATTGAGAGTCTTATTACGGATCGCACTGTTGCTATCGTGCCTGTACATGTTTATGGAA
>CAKSGI010000699.1 GCA_934454005.1 uncultured Eubacteriales bacterium
ATATAATATCGAATAGCTAAATAAATTGATAGTGGCTCGTTAAATTTTCATAATAAGGGAGTGTTATGTATGCCTAATTATAGTGGCAATGATAGACATAAAAATTCAGAATACGGTGACTCTTATAATTATAATAAAAAATCCAACTTTGAAAATATATCGTCTAATTCAAAAAAATACAAAAAAAAGAAAAAAGGACGTACCATTACTAATGTTTTTATAATAATTTTATCAATAATTTTTGCTTTAGCAGGGTCTATGATGATATATACTTATAATACTTTAGACTCTATGAACTTTGAAAGCATTGATGATCCATCAACCACGAATAAATCTACAGAAGGTTTATTAAATGATTCTATGGTTCTGAATGTTTTATTGTTTGGTTCAGATAGCAGAACAGATTCCGCAGAAAATGGTCGAAGTGACTCTATAATGATGATATCAATAGATAATCGACATAAAAAAGTTAAAATGACTTCGTTTTTAAGAGATACCTGGGTTAGTATTCCAGGATATGGTAAAAGTAAATTGAATCATGCTTTTGCTTATGGTGGACCTAAATTAGCAGTTGAAACAATTGAAAAAAACTTTGGTGTTGATGTAGACCGTTATATGGTTGTTGATTTTCAAAGTTTTATATATATAGTTGATAGTCTTGGCGGGATTGATATGAACCTTACTGCAGATGAGGTGAACTTTATTAATTATGCAGTTGACGTAGAAGATTATGGAAATGCTCAACCTCTTCGAGGAGCAGGTGTGCATCATTTAAATGGTGTACAAGCGTTAGCTCATTCTAGAAATAGAGATAGTGCTATGTCTGACTTTGATCGCACTACACGTCAAAGAGATGTTGTAAACACAATAATAAATGAAATGAAAGGGGCTTCTATACCTCAACTTACTTCAGTAGTATCAAAAATAGGCCCAATGATTACAACAAATTTGAAGAAAAATGAAATAACCACATTATTATCAAATTCATTAACATATTTAAATTATGCTACAGAGGAAAGAAGTGCTCCTAAAAGAGAAGAGTGTAATGATGACTTTTTAGATGGTATGTCTGTTCTTACAGTAAAAAATTGGACAAATCTAAGAAACTCTATTGCCACCTATATTTATGAAGAGACCTTTACTGGAGCTGCTTCATCTTCATCATCTTCTAGATAATTTTTAGATTTATAAAAATTATGTTTTGAAATTATTATAATTTGCACTTTAATTTTGTTGTACACATATATTAAATATCAGATAAACACAATGTTTATCTGATATTTTTTAATATTTATATGCTTTATTAAACCTGAACCTTATATTTCGATTTTTTATTTTTATTAAAGTTTTACATTTATTACAATTGAATTCGTACAATTTTTAGTGTATAATGTTCAAATAATCTAGTATATTCTAAAATATGTTTAGGTAACATAATTATACACTTTTTTCTTTGTTTTTATAATAGTATACTTTTGTGTTTAATTTTTGAATGTATGGAGGCATTTTTATGAGTCTTAAGATTTCAAGCGGAGAGATCCGTAAAATGTTATTATCGAAATTATCCCACAATTTTGGTGCTG
>CAKSGI010000700.1 GCA_934454005.1 uncultured Eubacteriales bacterium
AAGCGGTTTATTAACATATAGATATTCAGCTAAAAAAGATACACTATCTAAAATCATCCCATCCGAATTTTTAAACAAACTACTATATTCTCCATCACATAATACTTGTGCATTTTCCAAAGAATTCCACTCATTTTCATACATCTCCCACTCTTTTTCATCTTTAAACAGGCCAAATAAAATCGCTTTATACTTTAAGAGTGGATGCGGTCTAAACACCCAAACTGTTTCTTCTTTATACTTTCGCGCAAGCTTAATTATTTCTCTATAGTTAACTGCAAAAGTAGAAAAACAAACTTCATCTTCTATGTCCAATGAGTGATGAGGCGCATAAATAATTTTTTTCGCCGAATTATTACCTATTCGCCTTTGTAATTCTTCCCAAACATTATATGATTGTTCTTCTTTTTCAAAATATTTATCCATTTTCGGATAACCTGTATAAACAGCATTTTTACCTTTAAGAAAATTATATTTTTTTGCCATCTTTAAAGATAGCAAACTTTCTTCAAAATCTTTCCATACTAAATTATGAATTTTTAAATTATATTGATGATAAACAAAAGTATTTTCCACATTATCAGCTATCATAAACCCGTAAGGAATATATGTATGTAATGTATTCAAAAAAAATCTATCAATTCTTAAATCTCTATTGAACACATTTATCCACGGAGTCATCCATATACATACATCTGGCTTAATATTTAGATTACGCATTTTTTTACTTTTCTTTTTATGTATATCATACGTATCGATTATATTCATATTCTTTTTCTTATAAAAATTATGTAGTTTTTTATATTCTTCTTCAAGCATCCTCTCATTCTGACCATTATAATTTGCCATTACTAAAATATATGGTTCAAACTTTTTTGATTTTCTCAATATAGTATATAGCTCATCTCCAATCCATACACTTGTTGAATATGTTATAAACGCCACAATAATCTTATCTTTCTTCACTATTTCATTTATAGTATTTCTTTCTATCTGAGTCTTTATTTTATTATAATATAATTCTCCACGATCTAATCTTTTCGAAAGTTCATATACCAAACTCAATTTTTTATATTTTTTAATATTTATAAATTTCGAAGCCTTCTTTTCATCGTGTAGCATTTTGATTATTTTTAAGAATCTCTTTTTTATTATATATTGAAGTTTTATATTCATTTTATCTAAAGCTATATCACATGCGGCATCTTTTAACACAAAATATAAATACGCTATTTCTTTAACAATTTTTAGATTTTGATGTCTAATATATAATTTTGCAAGTAGTTTATTATTATACATTTTTTCCTTCTGTGCAAATTAATCAACGAACGCACATTTCCCTTCTTCTAATTATCAAGCTTAACATTTTGATGCTACAATTTCTCGATCCATTTTCTTAAGAAATAAAATTTTTCTAACTTATGGTTGATTTTTTATTATTGTTTTCCAAAACTTGATTCAATTTATTAGGCATAACTTTAACAACATATATCAATCCTACTATCAAAGAAACTATTATTATAACATATCTAATATATTTTACAGTATATAAAATAACACTAATTATAATGAGCACAATTCCA
>CAKSGI010000701.1 GCA_934454005.1 uncultured Eubacteriales bacterium
ATAATGGAGAAATTTGCATGTTTTTTACGGAGGAGGTGGCTCCCCGAAAGAGAGACACGGAGAAAATAATTAACATCATAAAAGTAGATTATGAGTAAAAAGATTTTTGCGGCCCTGATAGTCGCTGTAGTAGCAACTTTTGCAGGCTACAATATATATCAGTCACAGAAAACAGAGAAAATTGTTTCAGACCTGGTGATGGCTAATGTCGAAGCATTGGCAGGCGATACTGAGGGTGGTGCTACTATCACTTGCTCCCGTACGTGTTCTGACGGAGTAGGACGTTGCTACAAGGTTTATGATGATTGGGGAAACTGTCATTTTGACGGTAGTCAGATATATTCTTGTACCTGCTAACTATTAAGAAGAAGTTATACCAAAAGTTTAGAGTTTCTTTATTTCCCTTTTTAAAATACAGGAGGGGGAGATGATTACTACAAATTTCTTGGTATAACTTCCTGCATTGTTAATCTAATCTAATAAAGTTATGAAGAATATCTTGTTAACACTTCTCTTGTTTATACTTTTTTCATGTAAAAGCACTGGAGATAAAACCGACTGTGAAGTATTACATGTCGATTTGGTTGAACGCCCTGTTCCAACAGAAGAATTATTTTCTAAAATATCTGTCATTCCATTGGAAACCAATGATAGTTCCTTTCTTGTAAGGCCTGTGAAAGTTATTATAAAAGATAACAGATATTATATTGTCGATGAAGGGGTTCCGGCTGTGTTTTCTTTTGATGAAGAAGGGCATCTTTTGCATAAAATAGGTAAAAAGGGACAAGGTCCCGGAGAGTATCGTGAAATATACGATGCCGTTATTAAAGAAAAAGAAAATACAGTGTATATGCTGTCTCCATTTGGCTCTCTTTATGTGTATTCTCTGGATGGAAAATTCATAAAAGAAATAAAACTGCCAACTAGGTCGAATTATCAATTGATAGAGGAGTTGGATAGTAAGTATTTCGTTACATGGACATTACCTGCTTCTGAGAATGAAAATTGTATCGGCGTTATTTCTAAAGAGTCTTTCAAGAATATGAAAGAATTTTGGCATGTCCCTCCCGTTCTCACTACTCTGAATTCTAAACCTTTTTATAATTATGAACATAAAGTATATTTTTCGAATCCTTATCAAAATGAAGTATATGAAGTAAGGACAGATAGCTTACGGGTTGCATACCGTTGGGATTTTGGAAAAGATAATCTTGATTTGAAGGAGTATGGATTCACTTTATTAGAGGATCAAAAGGTTGAGGAATATAAATTAATGTTGCAGTATTTACGTGATTCTACTGTGCCTTATTTATTAAGGCATCAATTTCAGAATAAAAAATATTATTATACCATGTTGACGTTTGGCCTTCGGCATCGGATAAATCTGTTTTATCGAAAGGATGACGGCAAGAGTTTCTTTTTTGAGAAAACAGCGGAGGGTGTTTTGCTCCATCCTTTAGCCTTAAATGAAGATTTCCTGACTTGTATTGTTTTCAATGAAGACTTTCCAAACTATGAAAAAGTGCTTCCTTCGGAGGAATATAAGAAGTTGGAAGAGCGTTTAGAAGATGATAACCCCTG
>CAKSGI010000702.1 GCA_934454005.1 uncultured Eubacteriales bacterium
GCTATATATTAAATGTAAAACCAAACAATAGAAAGGGCTGAATATGTTTAACTTTTATTCGTACAAAAATGATATTTTTAAGACTTCAGTTAATCCATGGAAAGTTCAAACTTCTTCAGCTGTTCAAAATGTTAACATTATTGATTCGGCATCTGTAGAACAAATTGTGTCTGAAATGAAAAAACATTCCAAAGAAATTCATATGAAGAAAACATCAATTCCTAATGTTTTTTCATTTAATTTTAGTAGAGATGTTTTCTTTAAAGGAAATTGGAGCGAACTATCCAAAATTGCTAGAGGTTTGTTTATTAACACGACAACAAATGAAATTGTAGCACGTGGATATGACAAATTTTTTAACTTCGAAGAAGGTAAGTTTAACACATTAGATTGGCTTAAAGAAAATATTAAATATCCGGTATATGCTTATGAAAAATATAATGGATTTCTTGGTATGCTTGGATATGATTCAATGAGCGATTCACTAATATTTTGTTCAAAGTCTTCTACTTCTTCAGATTTTTCTGGATGGTTTAAAGAAATTTTTAATTCATACTGGAAAGGTAATGAATCTGATCTTAAAACACTTTTGAGAAATGAAAATCTTTGTCTAATTTTTGAAGTCATTGATCCAGTAAATGATCCACATATTATAAAATATGACAAAAAAGAAGTTGTCATGATTGGAGCAGTTAAAAGAACTGTACAGTTTACTCCGCTTACATATAATGAACAGTGTTCTATTGCTGAAAAATTTAATTTTAAAATTAAAAAACAGGCTGCAAAAATTGAAAATTTTCAAGATCTAAAAGAATTTTTGATTAATGAATCTAATTCGAATGTTGAACACGAAGGATTTGTATTTGAAGATTCAAATAACTACATGTTCAAACTTAAAAATCATTTTTATAAATTCTGGAAAAATCTTCGTAGTGTAAAAACTAGAATTGCAAATGGTCATAATGTTCCACTTGGATGGTGTAAAGATGCTCTTGGCACAGAATTTATTGGATGGTGTAAAAAACAAGACAGAACTTATTTGTTTGAAACAAGTATTATTGAACTTCGTGAGAAATTTTTGATTTCTCGTTAAACTTTTTCTGATTATAACTATTATTATAATATATCGTTAAAATAAAATAATAAAAAGCGAGGTCATAATGAGTAAGCTTAGCACTAGAATGTCCAATGAAATCGTCAACGTTGTTGAAAGAAAGTTCCAGGGGTTTCTTAATGTAAACAAATATGATCTTTTTAAGGAGGCACGAACTGCAACTGGTGAATTTGTTCGTTATCGTGATGTTCGAGATGAAATTGATAATATTATTTTTAACGTTGCAGACAAGCTTGAGCTTAATCTTGAAAAGTATTTTGTAAGAAATGCTGATGGAAAAGTGTATGTTGAATATATTCCATACGAGCATGAAGTTGCTGATGACGATTCTGATATCTGCGATGAAACAGAAATTATAGAATCTGTACCTGATAATTCTGAACCAGGTGATAACATCTATTACACCAGAATTGATTCGCAGGGACGAATTTATATCCCGTTGAATATTCGAAAAATATTCA
>CAKSGI010000703.1 GCA_934454005.1 uncultured Eubacteriales bacterium
TAGATTTGCCCTATGACTTGGCAATGCAAACATTGAAGCAAAAAAATATACCATTTGAAGTTGATATGTATGTTGAAAAAAATTGTGAATATACAGTTGTTTCACAATCAATTGAGGCTGGAGAGTTTATATGGACTAATCAAAATATTAAACTTTTACTTAAAAACGAATCAATAATTGGTAATTCTTGGAGCATAGACATATTAAATGATATTCAAAATTCTACAATAAATATAGGTGATAATATAATTATAGATCTAGCTATATCAACTCCTATTTCTCAGGGTTCTACACCATATATTTTATACGGCGATTATGTTTTACCATCTGAATATGGCTATAGACAAATTTTGTCTTATCGTATATCAGACGAAATATCTTTTTACCGACTTACTATAAATTCAAGTTTATTGAATCTTGACAATAATGATTATATTTTTAGATTTGCTGTATTTGCCGCAGAGGATTATGGTGAAGGCAATAGTAAATGCGAAACTGCATGTAAAATTAATGTTTTAAATAGTAATAATTATTCTTATTCAGATGAAGAGGATATTTTTTATAATAATGAAGAGGATATTTTTTATAATAATACAGTTATTTGCGAGGCATTATCCAATATTACCATTCAAAATAGAGAGTATCCTATAGATATTGAAAAAATATCAGTAAATAACATTTCAAAAGAAGATGCAAGAACACTTTCATATTTAACAAATCTTAAAGAGTTAACTATATATAAAGGTGATTTCGAAGATATAAATTTTTTAAGTCGTTTAGCAAGATTAGAAAGTTTAGATGTGCATTGTGATACGTTGTCAGATATCTCGGCTATAAAAAATATGCCATATTTAAATTTTTTGTCTATAGGTGGTGAGAATATAAATGGTATAGGACATCACGGAGTTTTAAATGACATTTCAGCTATAAAAAGATTGAAGTATTTAAATAATTTATATATTTATGATTGTTGTGTTGATGATATTAGTTGTTTAAACACATTACAAGGTATTGAATATATAAATATTTTTAAAACAAACGTGTCGGACATATCGGTATTATCTAATTTGACATCACTAAAAGAAATAAAAATTCACGCTAATAATATATCAGATATTTCACCAATTTATGAATTGCCTGAATTAAAACGTGTTGTTATTTCTAAAAATAATATTCCTAAAGAACAAATCGACTTGTTTAAAGAAAAACATCCAGATTGCAATGTGTACACTGGGGAATAATGCAATAATATTTATATAATAGGCAGTCTCTAAAACCCCGTTTTTTAAATTTTTTATAAAGTCATTCTCTAAAATGAAAAAAATAATACTATGAAATCAAGAGATTATAGAAACTGACTATTTACGGATATATTTTTTTCACCTTGGAATAATTTCAGAGAGTTTTTATACAAAAAAGATTGACATATATAATATGTTTTGGTACAATAAATGCATGAAACAGATATTGTAATCATAGCTTACAACTTAAAATATTCGGAGGAATAAATCGGCAAATGATTGATTATTTGTATGGTGTTGATGAAATTTTAAAACTGTATTCGTCGTATTGT
>CAKSGI010000704.1 GCA_934454005.1 uncultured Eubacteriales bacterium
GGATTCTCCTTAATTCTATATGCATAACTTATGTTAGCATATTTTTTTATAATTTTCGTCATTGAATAAAACACACAGTCCGTTAGGATTACTTCCCATTTCCGGACTCCTGTTGTATTCTATCTTTTCTTTCATATAAATAATATTTTTTTATCTTCTGATCTCGATATTCCCGTTCCCCATAATACACAAGTTCATAATTGTCATCTGTCACTTCTTCAACAGAAACAACAAAATCAATTTTTCCAGAATCCATACCTTCCTTAAATAACTTCGGAATATATTCTGATTCCAGATTATAGAAACAGAAATATTTATATGGTGGATATGTGTCTGTCAGCCAATATATTCCAAGATCAAAGCACCCCCAATAAATAATCTGTGGATCCTCGATACCACTCTCATTAATATAATCCGCAATCCGGTACTGCGGATAAAACTCTACATCTTCTGTCATGAATTTGGAATACGGAGAAATGTTCAATGTAACAAGAACAATTACAATTGTTCCAAATATACCACCAATAAACTTAAATACATAGCCTTTCACATTAGATTGTATATACGACAGCAGTTTCTGACCATATAGGCAGATTTGTTTTCTATATTTGAATGTATCGGATAACAAAAATAGCATAATTGCTACAAGCACTGTTCGTCTAAGAATTTCATATTTCAAAAACAATAGTCCGACCAGAGGTAAGTATTTTAGGAATAAACCGTACTTATGTTTCTTAGCTAGATTGATTTCTGCCTTTTTTAGAGCTCTGGCAAAAATGATTCCATATACAATTTCTGAAAATACAAAAGCCGGCTGGAATGCAACCAACAGAATAATAACGATTCCATATAATATCCATTCCCCTAGATCCCTGTATTTCAATGACAATATCTTATCGCTCAGGGATACAATCTTCTTGTAGCAGATTACAAAATAATCCCTGATATCATATACTACAAAATATACCGTCAATACTCCGAAAACCGCAAACACACAAGTTGCCTGTGCCAGATAGTAATAATAATACGTCGTAGATATTCCCAAAATCTGCGAGAAAATCATCGTCAATGTTACAATCCGTAAGTTTAAATTATAATGCTTGTCTCTTCTTGCAACGCAATATGCAATTGTCACCAAATAGCACATTGTATTCCACAAGTGATTCATCAAATAATCTTTTTTTAGGAAATAATCCAAAAGATGAAGTTTCTCTCTTCCATTTTGACTATATACAAAAATCAAATTATAAAAATAAACATGTATCAGATCAGCAAACCCACTGTTTATAGCAAAATAAACGATCACCGGCAAGCTTCCTATGCAAAAACCTGCTGTAAATTCCAATATATAATATCCTAGATTTTTTGCAGTCTTATCCTTTACCTGATACACAACAATCAATATAACCAATCCCAAATAAAGACCTGTCAATGTATATTTAATCCAGAATGTAAACGCAAAACACATTCCAATTAAGATAACATCTCTTGCTTTAATTTTATTCGGATATTCTTTTTTATAATATCTTAAAACTATGTACATTGTTATACAGAGAAAAGGCAATGTAAGCTC
>CAKSGI010000705.1 GCA_934454005.1 uncultured Eubacteriales bacterium
CCGGTACAGTTGGCATAGGTATTTTTGATTTATTATTGGCGTGTGTATATTTTGTGCTTTTTACTTCTCTTATTGCTACGCTTCGGAAAAAAATTGAAAAATTTCATGTATAGGGGGGATGCATATGTTTTTAGCTTTTATGAATATGCCGTCATTATCAAGTTTCTTCGGTAATGGTATTCTACAAGGTTTAACTAATCTTTTTAAATATATTATAAATTTCTTTGCAACAGTAGCAGATGCTTTGCGACAATTTTATAATACGATTGTTGATGTGAACAGTTATGTGAAATTATGGACGAATGCTTTCGGCGGCGGCGAAACAGGACTGCCTGTATTTGCTTCGGTCGGTGCATATCGTTATCTGGTCGGAGACAGTGCTTTTTATATCACATACATAGTAATTCTATGCGGTTGTTTATTTACTATATTCAGATTGGTATATATTCTATATCGGTTGTTTGAAAAATTACAAGATAAAATTTGCAATAATAACAGTAAAACGCTATCTGGGATACTTTCTATCGTTTCAAAGTTTTTTGGCTAGTTAGTAGAAATGGCTATTAGCAATATTACTGCTATTATTATTACTGCTATATAAAACATACTTTTTAGTATTGACTGAAAAATACTCATACTTTTTTTGACTGGTGCAGAAGTTTCTGTTTTATGCTTTTTTATATCTTTCATAACTTTTTTATTGTGAGCATATGTTTTAGACTTTAAAGCATTTCTTCGAATTGCTTTATCCAGTGAAGTTTTATTCACTATCTGGGGCGCTTTACCCTCATCCAAACTTTTCAATCTCTTTTGCATAGGATTGCTTCTCCTTTGAATATTTTATATTCATTATAGCAAATGCAGAAGTTATTGTAAAGCTGTCACTTTATCAATTTCTGGCTGGGTGTTGCCTACTTGACTATGGCAACACTTAACCGAGAAAAAATGCAAATTTTTTCTCGAAATTCCATTTTATCCAAACGTTTGGACAAAACGAAAGGGGTTCTCAAAATGTACAACGTTAAAATTTCACAATATTTAGAATCTATAGAGGTAGTTTATTATTCTAACGTTATTACCGGACGTGAAAAAGAAAAAGATTCTTTTATTGTGGAACGTGATAACGAACTATTCGAAGTTTATTCCTTTATGGCTTTTGGAATAAATAAATCAGAAAAAAGCAAAGAAGAAAACGCGCTTCATTCGTTCTTTGTTTCATTCAATCGCACAAAAAATAAAATTTATAGTTATGCGCGGGATAATGTCTGGGAATGGTTTTTAACTTTTACTTTCAATCCAAAACTGGTTGATTCATTCAACTATGATGAAGTAGTAAAATGTATGTCTGATTTCTTACGTTATATGGGCGATCATTCATCCTGTCGAACAAAGTATTTGATTGTTCCAGAGCGGCATAAATCGGGGCGCTATCATCTGCACGGTGTTTTTAGTAACATGGATATGTCACTTTGGAAAATGAAGTATTCCGGGCACACCACAAAGGGCGGTTTGCCAATTTACAATATTGCTGGTTTTCCATATGGATTTACGACCGCTACGCAGGTACAAAGT
>CAKSGI010000706.1 GCA_934454005.1 uncultured Eubacteriales bacterium
GAATTATATGATGTCAAAACAAAGATATGATTATTTAGTTGTAGGTGCTGGATTATTTGGTGCAGTTTTTGCACATGAAGCGAAAAAAGCTGGTAAGTCAGTATTAGTAATTGATAAAAGACCAAATATAGCAGGTAATGTTTATACGGAAGATATAGAGGGGATTCATGTTCATAAATATGGTGCTCATATCTTTCATACAAATAATCAAGAAGTATGGAATTATGTTCAACAGTTTGCTACATTTAATCGTTTTACAAATACTCCAGTAGCTAATTATAAAGGAGAATTATATTCTTTGCCTTTTAATATGTATACATTTAATAAGATGTGGGGTGTAGTTACTCCTGAAGAAGCGAAAGCTAAAATTGAAAAACAAAAAGAAGAAGCACATATTACTAATCCTGTTAATTTAGAGGAACAAGCAATTTCTTTAGTTGGTAAAGATATTTATGAAAAACTGATTAAAGGTTATACTGAAAAACAATGGGGTAGAGATTGTAAAGATCTTCCATCATTTATCATTAAAAGATTACCTGTACGTTTTACATTTGATAATAATTATTTTAATGCTTTATATCAAGGTATCCCAATGGGAGGATATACCAAGATGGTAAAGAATATGCTTGAAGGAATTGAAGTTCAGTTAAATACAGATTATTTAGCGAATAAACAAGAACTTGATGCTTTAGCAGATAAAATAGTATATACAGGTCCAATTGATGCATATTTTAACTATTCATTAGGATATTTGGAATATCGTTCTGTTCGTTTTGAAGCTGAATTATTGAATATTGCAAACTATCAGGGAAATGCAGCAATGAACTATACAGATAGAGAAACACCTTATACAAGAATTATTGAACACAAATGGTTTGAATTTGGTAAAGATGATAATGGAAATGATTTAAAGAAAACCGTCATTTCTAAAGAATATTCTTCAGAATGGAAACTGGGTGATGAACCATATTATCCTGTTAACGATGAAAAGAATAGTAATCTTTTTGAAAAGTATAAAGATTTGTCTATGAAAGAAGATAAAGTTATTTTTGGTGGAAGATTAGGTGAGTATAAATACTATGATATGGATGCAGTTATTGCGTCTGCATTAGATTGTGCTAAGAAACATATATAGATTAATAAATATTCATGAAAAGAAAGAGGTGAGGGGAATGAATTATTTATTGAAAAAGGTAGCTGTGGGGGATTATAGCTACATGCTGTATATTTACAACATCCTTTGTTAATCCAGTAAACATTAAGGCTGAAGAACCAGTTAGTATATTTGAAACAGAAGGGGAAACAGTTTCAAATGAATCAGAAGATACTTCAGTAGAAGAATTGCATGAAGAAACTGAAAAAGAAGAAAATAAAGAAGAAATAAATATAGAAGAATCAATTGCTGTCATTTCAGAAGATAATGAAACAAATACTGATTCAAATGAGCAAGCAATTATTGATGCAAAAAATAATGTGGAGAATGCAAAAAAAGTTGGTGAAAATGCCAAAGATAATCTAAATCAAAATAGAACTGATTTAGAAAAAGCAAATAACAGCTTGAAAGAGACGAT
>CAKSGI010000707.1 GCA_934454005.1 uncultured Eubacteriales bacterium
TGATGAGAAATTATTATGATAATATGATTAGACTTAATGGAATTGAACTTGCATATTTTAGAAAATATAATACATTCTTCAAGGACGGCAGCGAAAATCATTCTAATATAATCTACGGTGAAGATACAACAGCTGAATATTATATCTCAGCTGATGTTAGAGCTTTTTTGAATATTTCTAAGCAAGATTTTGCATTTAATATGATGGGATATGAAGCAATGGAAGAAATTGAGCTTTTTATTTCTGTAGAAGATTTTAGAGCTAGATTTGCTTCATTGGTTGGAACTGTTTCATCAGAAATATTTGTTGTTCCTGCATATGGCGATTTACTAACAAATGAATACTTTGGCAAAATAGATGTTCCTGAATTTTATGCAGAATTTTATGGCACATTACCAGATGATTCTACATATTTAACTAATGTTTATCCTGAAACAAAAGAGCGTGCAATGAATTCGCAATTCTTTAAATCGGTTGCACGAATTTCTAATCTATATCCAATAACTGGGACATTAGAAGGATGGCTATATCCTGAAGAAGAAAGAGGGTATAAATTATCTGGATATTTATCAGGTGAACTTGCATATCATACTTTAGATAATATTGAAAATTCCCCTGGATGGGATATAGCTCCGCAAGTCGGTGATTTCTTTAGATTAAAAGCAGGTGAGATAGAAGAAGAATATGAAGTTAATCAGGTTATTGACAGACAATTAACTAATCAGGGGCGGAATTAATCCAATGTTTGGCAGATATATTTTTATATGTAAAGCAGTTAGAAGAAATGCTTCGCATGAAGAGGTAAATCCAACTAACATTGAAAGAATTCCCGGTGAAGATTTTATTGATGAACTTATTAATGATGTTCAACAAGGTGAAACTAAGCAAGCAAATTATACAAAATCTAGCAATAATAAAAATCAAAATATAATGGCTAGTGGAATTTATAATTATCCTTCAAAAGAAGATGAAACATATGGAGGATATGGCGAAACACCAAATAACAGTTTAGGCGTGTAAAATTATGACAAAATTTCTTGAAATTTATAATTTGATTATGGAAGAGCTAATTAATGAAGGATTTCCATCAGCTAACATAAACACAATTGATAATCTTCCACGTTCAAAGAAACTTGGATTATTACAATTTACATGTGCTAAGCATTCTAGTGATAGAGATTTTGAACGCTTAGGAACATTTGAAATTAGCGATACTGAAATGTACAAATTAATTGATAAATTGTGTGTTGAAGTTTTAACACATAGAAAATTTCAAATATCAAAATTAAATAGATTTTGCGGATTAGCACATCTAGACAACAATTATTATAAAATTATAATTGCATTTGATGATTCAAATAACGCAACTCTTGTTACATTTATCGTTATAAGTAAATTAAAATATAATAAATTAATAAAAGAAACTGGATATGTTGATAAAAAAGGTTTTTATAATTTTATAATAAAAATTTAAGAAGCAATTTTTCATGTAAAACAATATCATCACCTATAAAAACATCATAAGATTTACTATAAACATAATAATTTAAAATTTCTGCATCTATAATAC
>CAKSGI010000708.1 GCA_934454005.1 uncultured Eubacteriales bacterium
GAGAAGATGACAAGGTGAGCAGAAATAACGTGAATTATATAAGCTATAAAGAAGAAATTTTTGAAAAAATGAAATTGTAAAATGAAAGTTGTTATTTGATACAGAGAAAAAATGTTCGTGAGGTAGAAGAAGCCTTGTAATAAAGGAGATAAGAAGTATGATTTTACAGACAGAACTGAACGGAGCCATATGTAAGATAGCAGATACGGTCATTGCTGCCAAACGACGAAGTATGCTTCACAAATCAGAGGTGGTTATTGAAGATATTAAGAAAAACAGAAATTGGTCTTGGTACAGGGAACTTCGGTTCAGAAATGATGCTCATCTTGAAAAAACGGCATTATTTTACAGAGGCAATGAAATCGCTTATGGTGAAATGTTCGGAACGATGGCAGATTATGCGAAATCCTTAAAGGCATTAAATGTTGGTTATCAAAATGAGATTCTTATCTGTATGCCGAATATACCGGAATTTATTTATACTATGGGTGCTGTCAGTATGATTGGTGCAGTTGTCAATTCATTTGCAGCAGATTTTGCTCCTGAGCAGGTGCGACAAATTTTGGATGGCGCAGATTCTGGGATATTGTTTCTAGAAGATAATGCGTATGAAACGATCAGAGATAGTCTGCAACATTCTTCAATAAAAACGATTGTGATGGTATCTCTAGCTGATTCTTTTAAAGATGGCAGAGATTTTTATGAAGAATTAGACAGGTCTTATGCAGGTCTGTTTGTCAACAAAGTAAAACAATACAAAGTAGAAGATTTACGAATTATTTCGATAGAAGAGTTTTTGAATATGGGACATTCTTATGAGGGGGATGTAGAAGACAAAACAATCACGCTAGACGATCCTTTTACGATAACTTATTCCAGCGGAACCACCAGTAAATGGTCGAAGGGACTTGTCCATGCGGCGAAAAGTTATAATATAGCAACCCGTTTCCATGATCCAGAGATTAATCATACACCATCTTTTAAACTTTTCAAAATGATGGCGTCACTGCCAACATACTCAAGTACAGATTTGATTTCGGGAATATCGGACGCATTGACGCAAGGGTGTTGTCTTACTCTGGAACCAATCGGAGTGAAGGAATTTGCAGTGGAAATGCTCATGATTAATCGACCGAGTTATCTTGACTGGACTAGATGTACCTGGCTGTATTTTGCAAAGCAGATTTTATTAAATCCCAAATATAAAGATGTTAAATTGCCAGAACTAATGATTGGCTTTTCCGTGGGTGAGCCGACAGAACTGAATGAAGAAATATTGATCAATAAAGCATTAAAGAAAGTAAAAGCGGGTCGTGCAATATTCCCATTCCCTTTTCAGGTAATGAAGTTATCCATAGCAGGCGGATCAACGGAAAATGGTGGTTTTTATATGCGGTTGTTTCGTGCGTATTCTAACATGAATCCGATTCATAGAAAGAGGAAAGAGGAAGCAGGGGTTAAAACGCTAAAAAATATCCGGATTGATATTTTGGATGAAAATAACAGACATTGCCTCCCGTATCAGATGGGAACGTTGGTAGCGGTATCAGATATTGATATGCTAGGG
>CAKSGI010000709.1 GCA_934454005.1 uncultured Eubacteriales bacterium
AAAAATTCCTAATTAAAGGTGGACTTCTTTGTTTATGGCAAATTGAACATAATAGAAATGATATTAAGTTTGATGATTGGGTTAATTTAGATTTGACATATATTGAGACTAGATCATTATGGTTAGATCTAAAGATTATATTGAAAGTGGCATTGGTCGTAGTATTCGATCATTCGGGGGAGTATATATTCACACAAATAAAATATTGTTTAGAGGTCGATTTCAAATAATATTCTTAATCAAATTTTGTGAGGATAGATATAATTTTATTTGCACTTCAAATTTATTAGTTAAGGTGTAGAAAAGTAATAAAGTTTCAAAAAATGAATAAATAAAACTAAGTGAAGAGGTTTTAAATGAAGAATTAATCGTTTAGGGTTCAAAGGATGTATATGACTTAGAATTTAAAATGAAGGATTATTTAAGATATACTAAGTTATGTAAATTCTTAAGAAAAATAAGCTTAGATGAGTTTCTACAAATTTGGGATATATTATGTGGTCGCATCTCAGTGGTTTGTCCAAGATCGCCAATTATGTCCGAGGTTTCATATAGTACTTCTACGAACTCAAACATAAATTTCATTAAGTTTAATACCAATTTAACACCTATATATGGAAGTGCATAATGATGACAAGTAATATGATGGTTAAACAATATTTCTATTAATAACGATAATAAAAAAAGAACAAAGAGAAGTAATCCCAAACAATAGATTGAGTTATTTATTCGCTAAACGTACAGTTGATATTTTAGCATCTGGAATATTCCTAATTCTATTTGGTTGGGTTATTTTGTTATTATGTTTTTAAATTATGTGAAGATGGTTATAATCCGATTTATATTTCAAAGCATATTGGAAAAGGTGGAAGAGTTATTAAATTCCATAAGATTCATTCTATGAAACCTGGAGCAGAAGCTTTAAAAGAAGCATTAATTGAACAAGGTTTAAATGAGGCTGATGTTCCAGTATTTAAGATGAAGAATGATCCTAGAATTACAAAATTTGGTAAATTCTTGAGAAAAACAAGTTTGGATGAACTTCCACAAATTTGGGATATCTTTTGTGGCTGTATTTCAGTTGTTGGTCCAAGAACGCCAATTATGTCCGAGGTCGTAAAATACGACTATTATCAGCTTCATAGATTGGATGTAAAAGTCGTTCTATTGTGTCTTTGGCAAATTCAAAAAAATAGAAATTACTTATCTTTTGATGAATGGGCTGATTTATATATCGAATATATTGAAAAAAATGTATTTGGTTAAATTTAAAGATAATTTTTAAAGGAGCATGGATGATTGTATTTGATCATTTAGGTGAATAAATATGAAAATTTGCATGATAGGTCATAAAACTGTTCCATCACGTGATGGCGGTGTTGAAATTGTTGTTGAAGAATTAGCTTCAAGAATGGTTAAACAAGGAAATGAAGTAATAGTTTTTAACCGTAAAAGAAATGAAAAAAGCATAACTGAATATAAAGGAATAAAGTTTGAAGATGTTTTTACAATTAATAAAAAATCTTTAGATGCAATAATATATTCATATTTCGCAACTAAAAAAGC
>CAKSGI010000710.1 GCA_934454005.1 uncultured Eubacteriales bacterium
CTACCGCTCTTTCAATCAATTCAAATAACTTATTTAATTAACTTGCTATATTATTCATAACACACAAAATAAGGATTAAAATAAGGATCAAAATAGATGAAAAACCAAACTAATATTTCATTATATGCAAAAATACATGATAAAAATGTTAAAAATAACACATTATTCATTTCTAACAATTGTTCTTCTATTTCTTTGTCAAAAATAGAGCTTACTGATACATGGGAAAAATATACATTTCAATTAAAGAAAGAATATAGATATTTTATTATGGCAAAAAATGCCGATGTACGAATTGAAAATATTGATACATATGCAGAATGGGCAATTAAATGTCATAGCCTTTTTGTTATGAAACCAATTAATGCACGTATAAAGTGCGACTGCAACACACTATATATGGATAATTTAATATATAATAACTTTTCATCAATTAGTCTTTCATATGGTGAACGTTTTAAAAATGTTAATAATATTATTTTTAAAAATGTTAATAATATTATTTGTAAAAAACCGTTTAAACTAGATAATGTATATTCTGATGAAATCTTTAAAAAATATAAAGGTTCTTATATTTCTAATAAATTTGTATTAACAGATAATGTTGAGCGTATTAATGGATTATTCTCTGAGTCAAATATAAAAGCACTTCCGACAAATTTTAAGATTAATAAAAATATTATTGATATTAATAACTTATGTAGAAATTGTAAAAAGTTAAAACATTTGTCTATTGGACTAAGCGGAACTTTTTCAAAAAGAAGATATCCAAATATGATTACACCAAGAAACATGTTTTATGGATGTAAAAATCTTAAAGATATTTCAATTAAGTTTTATAAAAAGCACTATGTAAATGAATTGCATAGACTTTCTACAAATTTTGTCGGATTGCTATCATATGTACACGAATTATAACTTTTGAATATCTGCTTTAACTTTTATTTCTTTTAATTCAAGAAGATCTTTTTTATAAGTTTTTATATAAAGATCTTCTCTTTCTTTAAAATGTTTTAAGCTATATTTGTAATTGTGGTGAAAGTCAAATATAAGTAGTGTGTTTTTAATATTTCTTTGTAGTCCGCGCCCAATTGATTGAATAATTTTTGTTGGTGCTGAACCATTTATAACAATAAAAATGCATTGAATTCTATTGACAGTAATACCAGTGCCAAAACATTTTGCGTTTGCGCACGTAATTTTTCCGCCTTCTTCTGCATTCATTTCTTTAACAATATCTTTTCTATCTTTTACATCGACGGAACCATCAATGTAAAATTTATTTTTAGTAGTTAAACAATTAAATAAACTATTTCCCTGCTTAATATAGTCAAATAATATTAGAACATTCCAATCTGGATGTTGTTTTATAATTCCTTCAGCTAGTTTTGCTATAATAGAATTTGTAGAAGTAAGTTCAGATAAATACATAGATTCTTTTTGATAAATACGTTGTGCTATTTCAAATGAATCTGTGATTTTATTTCCATTTGAGAATGTAACATCATCTCTTAGATTTATTTTCATTGTATAATCATCTACTACTTCATAATATGTAGCAAGCCA
>CAKSGI010000711.1 GCA_934454005.1 uncultured Eubacteriales bacterium
CAATTTATGTTACTATTGACTTAGAATTTAAGAGACTATGAAAGGTGAATTTATATGAAATTAGTTGAATTAAAATGTAAGAACTGTGGAGCAAATTTAAAGGTTGAAGAAGGTGTAACACAAGTTAAATGTGAATTTTGTAATACTACTTTTTCAGTAGATGATGCTTACACAGAAGGTTATAAATATACTAAAGGGATTTATAAAGCTCAAGAAGAACATGCAGAAGAAACTTTTGAAAAAATGAATGAGTTTATGAAAAACAATCCGGTTACTAAAGTTTCTAAAGTTGTATCTATAATAGCAGTTGTAATATTTGTAGCTGCGTTTGGCTTTATAATTTTTAATATAATTCGATTTGAAATTGGGGATAGTAGTTTTGATGTAACTAGTTTTAATTCTAGTTATGAAACTCATGCTGGTAAAACTTCTGGCTTTTTCCTAACGGGTATACTAGATGATATTGTAACAAGTAATAAAACTAATCATAATCATATAATTAAAGTTAAATACAAAGATAAAAGTACAACTAATGAAAAAGAAATAAAAGAAATACGTAATGCTATAGATGAAAGAAAAGATTATGATTTGTCATTTGATTATGATCAAAAAGGTTTTATAAATTCTCTTAGCATAGAAGACATTGATTAATAATAAAAGGTACTAGACTTAATTATCTAGTACTTTTATTTTTGATTATTTAGTTTTTCTCGGATACAATAATATTTATTGTTTGAGATGATAATGCATATGTAATACTTGAATCTATTCCATCTATATTTATATTAGCATTATGTTCTCCTAGTTCTAGTTTAGATACATCAACATATAGTTTAATGTTTTGAGTATTCATCTTATTTAAGATATCTTCATTAGCTATTAATGTAACTTTTATACTGGTTGATTCTACAAAATTATAAGAATAATTATTGTTTTTATTTTTTAGTTCTATTTTATTTATATATATTTCTTTTTTACCGTTGCTTGTATTTTCTTCTTCTTTTTCCCATTTTGCTTTAAGTGTTATATTATTTTTTATTTTAGTATTAAAATCGAATTTTTGATTGTTTAATTGCCATTCTATGAAAATATATCCGTTTTTAGTTGGAACAGTAGGTTCAGTTATGATACTGTTTTCTTCAACTATTTGATTTTTAATGTAAGATCCACCATCGCTGTCAAATACGATTTGATACGTTTTGATTTTATCATCTAAATTAGAAATTATGTTTTCTATTTTGTTTATTGTATCTATTTTAACATTAAATGATATTGAACCATTTGAGTTGTTGGGTGTTAAGTATTTTTCCATTTTTTTCCAGTTAGTATAAATATTTACTTCATCAAATACTATTTTGCTATTAGAAGCGGTATCACAAATTAAATCTATTACATTTTTCAAATTATTGCTTTCTTTAAGTAAATCTAGATTTTTATATATTTTTTTTGCATCTTCATTGATTAATTCATATTTAGTAACTGTTGGCTCATCACATTCTTTTTTAGTACACGTTTGTGAGAATTCTAATTTTAATAGTGGGTTTAATTTTATATATACTACAT
>CAKSGI010000712.1 GCA_934454005.1 uncultured Eubacteriales bacterium
TTTAGCAGGGATAGCTTTAATATTAAGTTTGTTAGACAAAAAGTTTAGAGATTCTATTAAAGATATAAGTGAAAAAGATTTAGTTAGAGAAATTATGGGAAGTTTTGAATTCTTAGTGTTAAACTTAGGAATAAGTAGTATACTTTTTTTTATTTTATACTTTTTAACAGCTACAGGAATATATGTTGAAAAATATGTATTTTATTTTTCAATATTTATAATTATATATTATGTTTTATTTTTAATTTTTTATACCATTGCTTTAATTGGTAATACTATTGAATTATATTTTATAAAAGACTTATATGAAGAGATTGAACATAAAGACAAAACTTTATATGAAAGAGCAAATGAAGTTAGAATAGATTATTTATTAAGAAATGGTAATATAAATTCAAAAGAAGAGTTTATTTTAGAGTTAGAATGCATAATTGATAGTATGGATATGAAAGATAAGGAATCGGTAAAAAAGTATCTTAGGAATTACTATGATTAATAAGATGTAGGATATGTAAGTATGCTATACACTAAAAATATAAATGAAAGTAGATAGGTTTTATATAGATCTATCTACTTTATTATTATGAGTAAAAAATAATTCTTCAAATCCATCTTCTTTTAATATGATAATACTAATTTCTACATCAAGATGAGTTGGATTAAATCTTAGAAATTGTTCGGCAATCTGGCGATATTCCATGACTATTGAATATTTAGTAATTGGTTTATTATAAAGCGAAAGCCTTCCAAACCTCATAATAAGTTGTTGTTTTCCAGCACCACTTTGGATTGGATATTCACTGACATCTCTAGTATATAAAAAATCTATATGCCATACTTTATTCCCATTTCTTGCTATTAAATCACCAAGCTCACCTCTATCATTTTGTTCTACTGAATAACCATTGGATATCAAAGTAGGAGTTATTTGTTGCAATGCTCTCAATTCAAATTTTTTTATATTATACATATAATTAGATTTGCTAAAACGAGATATACTTTGGGTTTCAATAGGTACAATTTCACCGGTATAATCATTAGATAAATCTGCAAAATATTGAACTGATACTTCTAAAGCTTCAGCAAGTTTATATATCTTATCGTAAGATAAGTTTTTTATACCACCATTTTCATATCTTTGAAGACTTGATTTACTTATACCAGTTTTATCAGCAAGTTGTTGATAAGTCATGCATAGAAATAATCTACGTTCTTTCAATCGACTACGAAGCAATTCTTTATCTTCATCATTCATTTCATTTACCTTCATTTAGATTATCCCCCATAATTTGTTTATAAGTCTTTTATATATTGTAAAAACAATAAATGCAATAAAATACAAAAAGTTGCATATTTGGGATTGACATGAATAAAATTGAATATTATAATAAAATTAACATAAGAGGATGACATTAATTTTTTTTATAATTAATTCCCATAAATGCAACAATATATAATAAATTGCATTTATGAGGGTGAGGAAATTTTAGAGATTATAAAATTAGATAGTGTAAAGTTTCGTATGAAAAAATAGCATAGTGCTAATTTGGCATAATAATAGA
>CAKSGI010000713.1 GCA_934454005.1 uncultured Eubacteriales bacterium
AAGCCACGATTAGAGAAAAGTAATAACGGAGAGTATTGGATTAGTAAAATATCACGAAACCGGGAACGGGATGACGAGATTAACAAGAAATTGTTATTTGAAGGATGGACGGTAATTCGGTTTTGGGGAAATGATATTAAGAAAAATACCGATGAATGCGTGAGAGTGGTGGAGGAAACGGTGTTTGATGTAATTTTTGATATTTGAAAAATAATAAATAACATATTATGGATTAGATAATGGAGGATAAATGATGGATAAATTAGAGATAGAATTATCAAATTGTTTTGGAATAGATTCATTGCGTCATATTTTTGAATTTGAAAAAGGAAGAGTTTTTTCTATATATGCAAGAAACGGTCTTATGAAAACGTCTTTTGCAAAAACTTTTCAATTAATTCAGAAGGGAAAAATAGAGGATGTTTCGGATGCAATATTTGGAAATCAGGGTTCTGCTATAGTGAAGATTGATGGTCAGGACATAAGTAAAAAACAAGTATTTGTTATTAAATCGTATGAAAACTCATATGAAGCAGACATATCTTCATTACTTATTAAAGGTGATGTTCAGACTCAATTAAAGGATGTATTTAAAATTCGCACAAAATTATTGAAATCGTTAGAAAAGGACTCTGGATTAAAAATAAAGAGGACATATTTGGGTAAAAGTGTATATGAATTGGAACCTGCTATTGTAGAAGATTTTGGATTTGAAGAGAAAGATATACTTTCAAATTTAGATGAACTAGCTTCTTATGAGCCGGAAATAGAATGTGGAAATATCAAATATTCGGAGATATTTGATGATACTGTTTTGAAAAAAATTATGGATACAAAGTTTCAAGAGGGCATTTATGATTTTGTGTCTGCATCAAATGAAATATATGATTCATTTGATTATTTAGAAAAGGGAAATCTTACATTACCTAAGCTCAAAGATTTGAAAAAGGCGTTGGTTAAAGATGTTTTTTTCTCGAAGGAAAATAAGATAATACTTTCAGGTCAACAACCTATTGGCAGTGTTGATGCATTGGAGCAACACATTAATGAAATTGATGCAAAGATACAACAAATGCCGGCGTATAAAGCAATTGAAAATCTTCTTAGCGATTCAAAAGGAATGACGTTAAAGGATATTATAGAAGTTAATCCTGAAATAATTGAGTATCTTGCAGTAGATAAGCTGATAGAGCTGAAAAAGAGTTTATGGGGATCGTATATTAAGAAAAATAATATTTTGTTTGGCGAGTTGCGCGATAAATATAATTCACTTTCACATGCAATAGATAATCTTGAGATTGATATTACACCGTGTAAAGAAGCATTAGATATATTTAAACAACGTTTTTCAGTTCCGTTTAATATGGAAGTTGTTAATCTGAAAGGTGCGATCATCGGTGAAAGTATGCCGCAGGTTCAATTCTCATTTACTAAAGGCGATGCTGTTAAAGCTGTTGATAGAAGCGAACTTGATAAATTAGATACACTGAGTCAAGGTGAAAAAAGGGCATTATATTTATTAAATATTATTTTTGATATTGAACAGATAAAGAGTACAGGAG
>CAKSGI010000714.1 GCA_934454005.1 uncultured Eubacteriales bacterium
GGATGTTAGTAGATGAAAAAGAAAATATAAATATTGAAAATAAAAAAGAAACAATACCTTCTTTAATAGGTATTGTCCTTGGCATCTTAATCCAATACTTTATATGACCTTACTTTCACATTTTGAATATCTTTATTCTTAACATCCAATTTCCCTTCATAATAAATATAAATACGATTTCCCTTTTTTAATCCTTTATTAGAATCTATGACTCCTGCAATCGAAATTAAATATTGTTGATGTTCATTATTTTCAATAAGCAATGTTTCATCACCTACATTTTTAATCGTCCCTATCATTGTTTCATATTGACTTAAATCAATTTCTTGATCATCACAAAAATGAAAATAACAAAATATTCCTAAACCAACAACAAGTATACCTATTACGAATCTTAAAATATGTTTTTTTCTTCTAATATGTTTTCCTGTCATTTTAAATCTTCCTGAGTAGTAATCTTTAAATTACCATAATCTCCTAACACTACTTTAATCTCTTTATCAATATATCTTTCAAAGAGTTGACTATCATCTGTTGCTACAAAACCTTCATCTTTTGCTTTTTGATAAGCTATTTTAATATCTTCACTTTTAAAGACTTGTGGTGTTTGTGCTTGCATTAAAGTTTCTCTTTTTAATGTTTTGACCACAATTCCATCTTTTACCTCTTTGATCGTATCTTTACAAGGAACCATCAATAATCCTGCTGAATAGTCTTTTAGACATTCTACTAAACCATCAATACTTTCTTTGTTTACATAAGGTCTTGCCCCATCATGAATAAAAACATAATCTTCTTTAACCTTTTGTAATCCTTCATATACACTATCTTGTCTTTCTTGTCCACCAAAAACATATTCAATTCTTGAATCACTGACTAATTTTTTAATATCCTCTATTTCATTTTCTTTAGTAACAACAATAATTTGTTTACATTTAGTATCCTCTAAAAAATGAGAAATATTCATTTCATAAACTGTTTGATGATTGATTTTATAAAAAATCTTATTATATTTTAAACCGGTTCTTTTGCCACTTCCTGCACATAAAAGAATTAAACTATAGTTCATGCTTTTCACCTCATGATTATTTTATCACACTGTGATTCAATAATAAAATTTACAAGGATATTTATAAAAATATGATATGTTATCTTTCTTTGTACTTAAACTATGTATATCAAAATAGTTGTATAATTTTATATAATCACTAAAACATCTATATTTAGTTAAAATTTGTTTAATCCTAATTTCTGATATAATTATTATAAAAGAATATGATACTAATGCGTTTAAAGGAGGGATAAATATGAAAAATTATAGGAAAGTAATATCGGTAATTGCGGTGTTGATAGGTTTGTTTGTCATGTCGGTGAGTGTTTCGGCGGCAGACTTGGCAATTATTGTAGTGGATGGCAAAGCAGTTGTCGGGAACGGTACATCGGGCGTTGCGATTGTTGCATCGTATGACGAGGACGGAAAACTTACAAAGGTTGTGAAAGCGTATGTGACGGAAAGCAGCAGTACGGTGCTTAATGTAAAAAACGGCGACAAGGTTATGTAT
>CAKSGI010000715.1 GCA_934454005.1 uncultured Eubacteriales bacterium
TCTGCAATGGCAAACGCAGAAGTAGAACGCATTATTAAAGAATTGAAAAGCGGAGAATTGGAAATGAGAAATGTTCCGGAAGAATTTGCTTTAAATTCTGATGTTGTAAAAGCAGAGCGAAAATTAGGATTAAGGAAAAGCGGTCGCCGCGGTTTTGATGTAATCGCACAAGTGTTCTTTGTGGAAGAAGAATGGTTTTCTAAAAATTTAGTAGGTGCTCTTGTTTCAAGACCGTATAAAATGACATTTACTTCTTTCGCTCAATACTATGAGTTTTTAGATGGAGATATATACGAAAACGCCTGTTATTATCAATATGCATTTGAAGATGAATTTTCCAAAAATCTAGATTTAGATATAAATAGATTGACAAAAGCAAGCAGTTTTATAACAGATACTATAGACAACCATTTATGCGCACTGTCACAGGATGAAATTGCAGAATTCAAACATTGTGAAAATACAAACAAAAAACTTATAAAATATTGGTTGGATAAATTCAATGCATGTGATACATATGAGCAATTCAAAAAGGTATGCGATAACTATAAAAAATCGACATCGCCACTATGCACTGAATATAGGAGTATAGAATTTTTCTTTTTTCAGTATGCATTTGATGCTCTATATCATAAAAATCATTTAGATGTGATTATGAAATACCTTTCTGATGATTACAGTCTTAGCGATGACGTGGTATTTGGATTGTGTCTAATTCATGCCCCAGAAGCTATTAATGATAAATATGATTTTTCACAGGCATCTGCCGCAACCAACAAAAAGCGAAAAAAAGAAGTAAAAGATTTTGTAGAAGCATTGAGAAATCAAGATGTTGAAATAAAAGTAATAGGTTACTTCGATAAAGCTAAACATTTTTATTGTGAAAAAACTAAAGTATTCCGCTATGAGAACCGCCAAGGCATAAAAGTCTTAAATCAACACCATAGCATAGATGTATGTCGAGCTTTTGAGACATTTGATGAATTTATTAAATATAGAAATGGTAATTTAAAAAATTGTGACTTATCCGGAGCCATTGACTTGAATGTTGATTTTTCAAAATATATGATAGATGATACTACAATATTGCCTATCAGTAAAAATACAAATATGAGCCGCAATGTGTTGAAAGCATACACAGACGGAAAATTTGTAGTCAGCCAGTTTTGGAGTAATGAAAACGGAAAAGTTGTAAAGAAACAAATATATACTTTTTCTTATTTCTTTGATTTTACAGCATTTTTGAGAGGCGATTTATCTGGTGCAAATTTATTATTCTGTACTGGCATGAAAAACCTTTCTAACATAGACGGAATCAATTTGAGCAATGCTAAAATAAGCAGTGACTTGTGTAAACAATTCAATCTTCCGTATAAATCGTATAGTTACGACAAAAATCTCATTTATGAGTTCCCAGAGATTGAAAAGAACGAAGAAGAAACAGCATTAGCGTTCCATACATCAAGAGAAATCATTTCATCCAACAACGGTATGCATTTATGGGACATTAATAGGATTGGCTATATTTCAGATTTGCATTTGATGCACCGAATTAAAAAT
>CAKSGI010000716.1 GCA_934454005.1 uncultured Eubacteriales bacterium
GCGGTATATAGATCAAATAAAAATAAATGATATGTCAACAGTAAAAACATGGAAAACATATTGGAATAAATATATATCTTCGGAATTAGTAAATGCATTACAATTTCCAGATGAGGATAAAGCTATATCAAGACATATGACATCTGTTGAAATGAATTATGGTGAATGTATGCTTAGATTCCAGTATGGTATGTTTAATAATGATTACCCAGCTCCAAATAAGCGTAAGGAATTTGTAATTGATACAGATGTTTATTCTTTAGGGTTGTTTGAAATGGGAGAGGTTGAAGACCAAATGGACCTTTTTCATGAAAAAGCGGAAGCTTGGTTTGAAAAATCTATAAAAGAAGCTTTGAGAAAGAAAATGGGAGTTACTATAAATGGATAAAAAGAATCAGCAACCGTGGGATACTATTAGTTCTATCAATTATGCAAACATAAATCAAGAAAAAATAGAAGAGAGCAAAACTGTTGGAAATAATCCGGACCTTCAATATGGAGAAGGGAAACCATATAGGACATTTATTATAGGAGATATTACCAGTGATAGCAGTGAAAAATGAAAGATGTAATCGTCTTCAGCAAGGAGATATAATCTCGGATGTTGATTATATAGAATCATTAAATGTGGAAAACGGAAAGATAAAAATTTCTAAAATAACATTTCCATTGGTTATTGTTTTAACACAAGAATGTGATTTGACTTGGGATTATGAATCCCGCATTAATAGTAGCGGTAACCAAGATAAGTATTTGTTTTCGGCTATTGTGGCACCACTTTATAATTATGAACAATTTATTGAGGGGGAACATTTAAGTGAACTCAATCAAAAGATGGCAAAAATATCCAGAAAACCCACCAAAACTGATAATAAAAATTTGAGACAAAATGAAACTCCTAGATATCATTATATAGAATTTCCAGATGAAGTTCCTATAGTTAATTCTATTATAGATTTCAAACATTATTTTACTGTGAATATAGGAGTGCTACAAGAATATAAAAAATCCAATTACATTTGCACGGTAGGAGACTTGTTTCGGGAAAGGATATCTCAAAGATTTGCAAATTATTTATCAAGAATAGGTTTGCCGGATATGGTATCTGAAGAAAATACCGAAAAGTAAAATATAAGATAATTATTTCTATAATTTCAATGTGAAATTATAGAGCATTTTCCGTATGTAACATGTATGTAACAATCCGCCATGAAAACCCAGTGTTTTCAATACCTGCAACATCTCAAAGCGTTAAGAAAGCTTATCGAAGAGATAGCAGCACTTGTCCTTGCGATTGCTCCGAATGGAGCAGAGCAATGGAATGTGCGCCGCCATATGTCGCAGGAGCTTTGCTCCGTGGCGACCAACGACGCAGGTCTATCCTAGCGAGCATTTTGCTCAACACCATTTGTGTGGACGACCCCCGAATTCCAACCCTTGGAATCGGGGGTTTTCTCTCTACAAAAAAAGCGCCGTATTTCTACGACGCTTTTGTCTTGCTCGGAAGATGGAGCAAGGGAACGCTATTCAATTATCTGTTGTACTTTTTCTTTCTGC
>CAKSGI010000717.1 GCA_934454005.1 uncultured Eubacteriales bacterium
TATTATAATGTAATTTACGGTATATCAGAAGCTAAAGTTGTTTTAGACTTTTTATCTGATGACATTTCTGCATCAATAAATGAAATGGGAATTGTAGAAACTATTGGTAATGCTAATTTGTCAAATGATGAAAAAAAAATAATTAAAGAGAAATTACGATTATCAGAAATAAATACATATGATGATAAATATAATATAGAAAACTATAATCTAAATTCAAGAGAAGGAAATTATTGGAATATAAAAATTGAAATGCTAGATGGGTCTATAAAAAATATAGAAGGATATAATAAACAACCAGAAGGACTAGTTTATTTAAATAATATTCAAGAGATGATAAGAAGTAATGTAACTAGCCAGTATTATACTGTTAATAGTGATGGAAGTTTAACATTAAAATAATATTTTATGATTCAGTAGGAAGAAATTCTTGCTGATTTTTTTATATATTTTGTTTAGAACTCAAATTGTGCTTTCTAGGTTCTCTTATAATGTAGTTGTACCAAATAATTGAAGATAAAAATTATAAAGAAGCGCTCCTCCAAGAAAAGTAATAAAAGTTGGTCTAGGTAGTATATGTTCTGGGATGGTTGTGTATAAATTCTTATAAGATCTTGAATGTGTACAAATTCGTTCATTATTATGCCAAACTTCTATTACCAATGGTTTAGTTTTTACTTCAACTTTTTGACCAATGTATTTATATGGGACTGAGTAATATTTATGATCATATTCAATATGATAATCAATGTTAGCTTTAACGAATTTTACATCTATTAGTTCATATCTTTTAGCAGGAAGAGGTATTAATACAGGCTTATCCTCATTTATGAAAACTGATTTACGGCTTTCTTCCTTTTTCTTAAAAGGTTGAGCAACAAAATCCGCTAAATGTTTCCAAACTGCTTTATTTATTTCCTCAATAGAATGAAATTCCTCATTTCTAATTTTAAGTATAATCTATTGTATATTTAGGATAATCCCTTCCAGGGTTCTTGGCAATTGTAGGCCACACCAAAATGGCGAAGCCAACTTGACCGAAGGCTTTAGAAAAGCCGTTAGGCAAGATATCCTTTAGGATAGCTTTATTAACATTAAGAATATAATAATATATATTAAATAGTTATTCAATATCATTTATTAAGGTTCCTCTTTTAGATGGACCTTATAATTCTATTTTATAAGAATTAGATTGTATTCTATTCATAATAGCTTCAGCTAATGTAGGATCAAAAAATATATCATACCAATTAGTGATTGGTAATTGAGATATAATTATACATGATTTTATTGTATTTCTATCCTCAATTAATTCTAAAAAATCTCTGGTCTCGGTCGCAGTCATTTTGGCCAAGCCAAAATCATCTAATATCAGTAAATCAAATGATTTATATTTGTTCATTAATTTATTATATGAGCCATCTGTTTTTGAAATATTAATATCTAGCATTAATCTAGGTACTCTTATATAACCAACCTTATAATTGAACATACAGGCTCGATAACCTAATGCTGATACTAAATATGTTTTACCAGTGCCAGTAGCACCAGATACT
>CAKSGI010000718.1 GCA_934454005.1 uncultured Eubacteriales bacterium
ATAACATCTTCTAGTGAAGCATTTGGGTTTCCATATGCAATATTTTCACGAATGGTTGAGTTGAATAACCATGTGTTGCAAAACCATACCATATTTGTTTCGTAGACTTGCTCTAGAAATTTCTTTTATAACTTCTGTTGCTATCTTCTTCATTATTTTACTCCTTTATCTTTAGATTTATAATCAGCTGCAAGCGAATAAACTTCAGTCAATAAACTATTATTACAATTAAGTTCATCACCTACTTTAAAATGTAATGCAGAATCCATTTCTAATGGAAATGCATCTATTTCTATATTAGAAAAATGATGTGCCATTCTCCTAAAACTTCTTATAAACTTATCTGTAATATTTCTTTGAACAGAATCATGACTTTTGACCTTTTCTAGTCTTTTCTTAACCACTGAATTATCCAAATCATCTTTATACTTTTCAGTTAATAATTGATATGAAATTTCAACAGCGTTCCAACGATTCACTAAAAAATATGGAGCAACAAATTCATCAATATTAGCATAATTCTTAATTAAAGGGATAACAGTTGCTAAACTAAGTAAATCCCATGGTCCAACAGAATATAAATTTTCTGGTTCTGAAACAGGATCTCTAGACGAATTTTTTTCATAGAATCCTTCGCCTACTTTGCGCATTCTTCGTTCTATTGATTTATCTTTAGAATCATTATCCATATTTTGAATGGCATATATATAGCATTTCCCATCGCTTATTCCAAATCTAACATCTGGTAAAGTATATTTTTTCTCTTCATCATCAACTAATTCTATATGAAAAGCATAGGGTGTCTCTTCAACTATACTCTGCTTTTCTAATGTAACATTTATATTGGATTTTAGAATGTTTGAATAACCTATACTTTTAGTTTCTAAAAAGTCTACTAAAGATGAATCAGATACGAAATTGGAATATCTCTTAAATAATTCGCTTATATCGTTAAAATCTCCTGGCAGTGCATTAACTAAACATGAAGATAAAATATATTTTCCCTGATTTGAAGAATCAGCAACTCTAATATCGCTTGAATAAAAGTCACTAGCTAAATCAAGATAACGAGACATACTCTTGTTAAATTGATCTTCATTTTTTATGATAATAGTAGGAGTCATTACATTATAAAAATATTTTGCTTCAGTTATACTTTCTAGTTCCGTTCCTTTTAATATTTTGGTATCAAAGCAAATAGGAATTAAAAAGCCACAATCTATTTTACCAGTTGATGCTTCTGTCATAATTTCATCATAAAAAATATTCGCCATACAATCACCTCTATTTACGTGCAATATTATTATAACAAATATAAAAGTATTTTAATAGAAAATAAAATAACTTGATTAATCCAAGTTACTTATTTGTTTCACTATAATAATGAATTTCTGCTAATTGTTTACTTACTTCTTCAAGTTCATAATCCTCTTCATTATTTAAACATTCTTCAATATCAAACAATAAAGACGAAAGCTCACTATATTTTTTATAATCAATTCCATTTCTTGTTAAAATTTCAACTTGTCTATCGCTAAGTAGAAGATTATTTT
>CAKSGI010000719.1 GCA_934454005.1 uncultured Eubacteriales bacterium
ATGAAGAAATTAGGTTTATTTATAATTGTAGGATTATTGTCAATGACAATTCCACAAATGAATGCAAATACATTTACAGTGCAGGCTGCAACTATTAAAAAGGTTACAAGTATAAAAAAGAATAGAGTAAAAGATGGTTCATATTTTTACTCAAAGAAAAAGTATTATGATGGATGCTATCGTAAAATTAGTTGGAAAAAAATAAAGAAAGTAAGAGGATATCAGGTTTATAGATATGATTACTATTTAAAAAAGTGGAATAGAGTATTAACCACCAAAAATAATTATTTTAAAATAACTGATATGTGTGAAGGAGAAAAAGTAAAGTTAAAGGTCAGAGCATATAAAAAGAAAAAAGGAAAGACAATCTATGGACGTTTTTCAAAGGCTTTAATATATACTGAAAACACTCTTTTATATTACACTAAGAATGATAAGTTAGTAAAAAAGGGATGTTATGTTTCAGGTTTGAACGGATACCACAAAAATTGTGAGCAACAAGCATTTACACTTCAAAATGAATATAGAAAAAAAGTGGGTGTTAAACAATTAGAATGGTCTGAAGTGTTGTATGAAATATGTAAGTCAAGAGCAAAGGAAATAGTGAATGATTTCTCACACAATAAATTGGATTCAACTGCTCAAAAAGTATTAAAAGACAAGTATAATTATGACAAATGGATGTTACGAGGTAAGGTTGGTACAAAGGAATATGGACTGACAATTGTTAGTGGTGAAAATATTTTTGGAGGAAGTACTTCACCTAAACAGGCGATGACTTCATGGAAGAACAGTCCGGGACATTATCATAATATGATACATTCAGACTATCGTTACGGAGCAATGGCTTCTTATGAGGGAAGATGGGTTGCAATTTTTAGTATGGTAGATGTAGATGAAATTGTTTTGAATAATAACATGGAAAGTCTGGAGTCTGCATTGCAAATTTTAGATAGATAGTAAAATATATGAATTGTAAAAGATCGTCAGTTTTGGCGGTCTTTTTCTTTTGGAAAGGAGAGTTTCAGTTAATGAATAAAATAAAGAGAATTGTGGCAATGATGCTGGCAATAGTTATGTCGATAACTGTGTTGCCACAATCGACAAAAAAGGTACAGGCTGCAACAGGTAAGGCATCTTTAGTAAATATAGGTCGGCTTGGAACAGTTAATATTGGTGAAAAAAGTGAAAGTGGAACATGGCTTAAAACAATGGTAAACGGTAAACCGGTTTTTTGCCAGGATTTAGGAAAAGCTTGTCATACAGGAGATGTATATGTATCATCAAATGACGAAATCTCAAGCGATAATTCAAACAAAAAAATATCAGTTGAGGCAAAAACAGGATATTGGTATGCATATGTAAAAAAGAAGGCAAATAAAGCATGGGTGTATGCTCAATGTCTCATATGGAGTGCAGAAGAAGGAAGAACAAGTGAAAGTCAGCTTAAAGATGTGATTAAACAGGTAAGAAATAATACTGGATATTATAATGATAAAACAGTAAATGAAATATACAATCAGATTTTTAATATAGATCATACTGTTATATGT
>CAKSGI010000720.1 GCA_934454005.1 uncultured Eubacteriales bacterium
TTTACTCTTGTAGTTTCCATTGTTAAAAATATTTAAACTTGTTTGATTAGTTATTTCAAACAATTTTACATTTTCATCATTCGAGTATTTAAATGGTTGTACTTTAAATCTTACATTTGCCGTTCTAAAACGTAACAGTCTATCATAATCTATTTGATCAATTATTCTAGCCTTATAATATTTATCAGATTCGTTGCTTAAAATTAAGTTACCTTCACCACTAAAATATTCAATTATCTCATCTATATCAAAGTTACCTCTTAATCCTATTTGAATAGTTTTGTCGTAAGTTTCAAAACCTAAATCTTCAAACGTTGAACCGTCCACACCATCTACACAAGTTTCCTTAGTTCGCATTTTAGGTTTAGAAATAGGGGGCAATTCACAAATAATTAAACCTTCAATATCTTTACTATCTATATTTTTCCAAACTATACTATTCATAAATTACCTCCTAACTATAAACAGCACTTTCCATTGTGCTAACAATAAAGTTACCCATTTCGCGACCATTCATAACGACTTTAGTATCTTTCAATGCCTCTTTAAAAGCAGATACAAGCACATCATAATTATTAGAACTATAACCATTTGAGCCATAACTAGATGATTTATAATTTGCATTTATTGTAGTATCAAAATCTGTAGGAATCGCATTAGCCATATCTTTTGACACATTTTTCATTGTATCTTCAAATCCAATTCCAATACCTTCTGCAAGATAAGTACCAACTTGATCTTTCATAACTCTTGATGGCGATTTGATACCGAAGAATGATTTAATACCATCAAGCATCGAAGAACCAACTTTCTTTATTGCATCCCAAATAAAATTACCCATTGATGTAAAGCCATTAACAATTCCTTTAATAATATCTTGACCTACAGTTTTCCAACCACCGTTGGCAAATCCTTTAATTATTTTACCAACTATTTTAGGTATTTCTTTTAATAAATTAGGCACAGTTTGTCCTAAACCCTTTATTAAACCACTAATAATTGTTTTTCCCAAAGTCAAAAACTTACTTAATGTAAAGAAATTGATTATCGCCTCTATTATCGTAGGCAAGTTGCTGATGATTGTAGGTATTGATTTTATTAATCCTTCTATTAAACCTAAAATAACCTTCACGCCCAATTCTAAAAACGTTGAAAAATTATCATTAAATACTTCCATTATTTTTATAATAACATCAACAATTTGAGGCACTAAATCTGGTAATGATTCTGCAATACCTCTCATCAATTCAAATAAAATCTGGGTTCCCAAAGTTAAAATTGTTGGCAGATTTTGTGTCAAAAATTGAACTATATTATCAATTATTTGAAAAATCACAGGTGTTATTTGTGGCAACATTGATGTTATACCATCTAGCAATTTTTGTAAAATTTGCATACCAGCCTCCATTATTTGAGGCATATTTTCAACTAATTTCCCAGATAATCCAATAACTAGATCAACGATACCATCTATAATTATTTGGACTCTTGGCATTATATTTTCTGCAACAGTTTCAATACTACTTACCAAATTTTCAATTTGTTGTTGC
>CAKSGI010000721.1 GCA_934454005.1 uncultured Eubacteriales bacterium
GTGGTGGAGGAAGCGGTGTTTGATGTAATGACTAATGTTTGAATAAAAAATGATAGGTGCAAAAGTGAGAACTAGAGTATGGAGGTATTGGTATGGAAAATTTTACACCAACAAAATGGAAATTGAAAGATTTGTTATCAGATATTGATTGTGGAAAATTAAGGTTGCCATCATTTCAAAGGGACTATAAATGGAAGGTGCCTAAAGTTAAAAGATTGCTCGATTCTATTCAATGTGATCATCCGGCAGGAACATTATTGTTTTTGGCTGTTGATTATAATAATCCAATAATTCCGGGAAAATCACTTGAGAATATGAAAAAGGATAAACAGGTGTCAAATGTAAGATAATGAGGTAAAGTAACCATGAATGAAAATGGATTAAATTATATTGATCTTTTTGCTGGTGCCGGTGGACTTTCAGAAGGTTTTATACAAAGTGGTTATAGACCGATTGCACACGTGGAGATGAATGAATATGCAGCAAAGACAATAGAAACGAGAATAGCATATTATTATTTAAAAGATAATAGTGGAATTAACAGCTATTACGATTACGAAAAAGGGAAAATAACTAGGAAACAACTTTTAGAGAAGGTACCTGAAGAAGAGCTTAAGACAGTAATTAATAAAGAAATGTCAGAAGCGACAATTAAAGGTATTTTTAACACAATTGATGAAATAAAGAAAGAAAAAGGAATAGATAAAATTGATGTTATTATTGGAGGACCGCCTTGTCAAGCATATTCTTTGGTAGGAAGGGCACAGAGTAGTCATATGATTATTCCGATGGAAAAAGATCCAAGAAATGAATTGTATAAAATGTATGTACAGTTTCTTAAGAAGTATAAGCCAAGAATGTTTGTGTTTGAAAATGTGGCTGGTATAAAGTCGGCAAGGGGGGGGCAGGCGTTTAAAAATCTTCAGACATATATGAAACGTGTGGGTTATGAAATAGATTTTCATGAGTTGAATGCTCAAGATTTTGGAGTATTGCAGAGTAGAAAACGTGTGATTATAGTAGGCTGGCTTAAGGGAACAGGATATGAATACCCATCATTTGATATAATTCGTAGCAAAGCAGAAGTATGGGATTTGCTTAAGGATTTACCACCGCTAACTCCTGGTGATGAGGCAAGGGAGCATACAATGAATGATATGCGAAGGTTAAAAGAATATGTTAAAGATAATGGCATTCGTGTTAAGTCCGATGTATTAACAGGACATATGGCAAGACCTCATACTGCACGAGATATTGAAATTTATAAGAGAACAATAGATATGTGGTTTGAAAATGAACAGCATAAACGTTTGAAATATGATGATTTGCCGGAAAATTTGAAAACTCATAAAAATAGAACTTCATTTGTAGATCGTTTTAAAGTTGTTGAGGGTGATATGAATCATTGTCATACAATACTTGCACATTTATCGAAAGATGGACATTATTTTATACATCCAGATATAGAACAACACCGGTCGATTACAGTTAGAGAAGCGGCAAGAATACAGTCGTTTTCAGATAATTACTATTTTGAAGGGCCTAGAAC
>CAKSGI010000722.1 GCA_934454005.1 uncultured Eubacteriales bacterium
TATAAAATCATTTCACATTTAAAAATTAACCAAAAAAAGATATCCTACGATATCTTTTTTTATTTATTTAAAATATCAACAAAATAATAGTAATAACAACTGGCTTAATGCTTATTTAAAATATTTGTTATCAAATAAATTTAAGAAAAATTTTAAAGAAAAAATAGAAAATACTAATATTTCATTGCAGGAGCAAACAGAATTATTTTATGAAATGAGTTTTTCACTTTTAAATCTTTTTACTGATATGTTTAATAAATTTGAGACATTTTTAGCTATAAATAAAAAAAAATAAAAACGAATTGTGGATTATATGAATAGATATCGTGTTATTGCGTTAGATGGAAGTCCTAAATCAGGAAAAACCGAATTAGCAAAACGAATAATTGTTTCTTTAAAAGCTAAAGGATATAATCCGATTGTAATTGAATCTTCAAATTCATTTTTTAATTTATGTGATTTGTATTCTAATAATAATTCTTCTGATGCTTGTTATTCTTCTAGGCCATATTTTATGAAAGATTGTTGTGTGTCTGTTAAAAATCATTATACTGGACCGAATATGTATAAAGATTGCTTTTTTAGTATGCCTATAAATCAATATTTAGATATGTTATTTAAAAAAATAACATATTCTACATATAATAGTAATTCTATAAAAGGAAGCACTGAATTTATACTACAATCTTTATTTGCGTTATATTATCAAAATATTTCTGCTGCAGAAACTGCATTAGCTATAGATAAAAATGCAGTTATTATTTTAGATGGAAGTTTATATGAAACATTGGTTTGGTATGCAATTTATAGTAAAAAATCTAATGATATACAAAAATATGTATTAAATATGATTAATAAAATTAGATATCAATTTCCATCTGTATTTAATAATATGTTATATGTATTAACACATACAGAACCTTTACAAATTTATGATAGAACTAAATTTGATTGTAAAGCATTTTCTGAATATCAAACAATTTATCAACAATTAACTAAAGAAAAAACAGATATTGATATTGAATCACAAGTACAAATAGGCATTTCATATACAAATGACATTTTTCAACAAACTCGTGACATTGTTCGTACAGAACATATAGATGCAATTACAATATCCGGTAATTATGCTGAAGAAATAACTAAAAATTCTTCTAAAATTATATCTATGTTTTCTAATTAATTAACAAGTAAAATATATAAAAATATATAAAAGCAGGAAATAATTTCCTGCTTTTTTGTAATCTTATATAAATAACTAAGATTATAAATTATTTTAATATTAACTGGTAATTTTTGACTAGTTATTTAAAGAAAACATTTATAAATAAAGAAAAAGCGGTAGATATATGTTTTATCATTCATTTTCTATTGGATATGTTGAAGTTCCAAGTTTAAATTCGACATTAAATATTTATACAATTGGATGTCCGTTTCATTGTAATGGATGTCAGAATAAGGAATTACAAGATATAAATCATATAGAAAGAAAAGAATTAGATGTTCATGAGATAGTTAGAGCAGTTAAAGATAGTTTTGGTATAATTC
>CAKSGI010000723.1 GCA_934454005.1 uncultured Eubacteriales bacterium
ATAGCCATTGTTGCTGTTTCCTGTTGTACTTTTCTTCCTGCCTCTGTATTTTTGATAATCATTTTGATTCTCCTTCGTTTTTAGCAGCTTTTCTTCGCATTGCTTCATTTATTTCATCCATTTTTTCACCATTGACTGCATTAAACAGTTGTATTGTGGTTCATCATAGTTTCTACATTCATTGCTATCGAACCAATACCAAGATTCGATGGTTTTTACAAACCATTCGCATTGAGGCAAATCATACATAAGCGCCCCAAAAGGAGTAAATGCTTTTTTTATAGGTGCTACATATACACCTAATCCATATTGATGAATACCATATTCTGCCATTAGCTTCTCAACGGTTTTATAGCACGCATTCAACGTGACTCCGTACTTTTTGCATTTTTCTTCACTGAATTTAAATTCCATTCTGGTTAACATAGATTTTTTCTCCATATCTTATAGGTAGTGTCAAATTAAATATGATGGCAGCACTGCCACCTTGATGGTAAACGTATTAGTTTAATTGATTCTCTTTAATACACTGTTTAACTTTCTCAACCGAAATCTCTGCAAATAGCGAAATCTCCTCTAAAGAAAGATTTTGTTTTAAACAATTAGATACGATTTTAATCTTCCATCTTTCTCTCTCTTCCTCTATGCCTTGATAGTAGCCTTCAATAAATCCTTCAATAAATCCTTCGATATAGCCTTGATAAAAGGGGTCTGAAAAGATTTCACTATATTCTTCAATTTCAGTATTGATAAAAATTTTGTTGTAATCTAATTGCATAGATTTTTTCCTCCTTGTATCTTTGTGTTCAAATTAAACATGATGGCAGTACTGCCACCTTTTTGAAGAACGTACTAGTTTAAATGATTCTCTTTAATACACTGTTTAACTTCCTCGATTGAAATTCCTGCAATAGATGCGATTATCTCTAAAGAAAGATTCTGTTTTAAACCGTTAGATATAATTTTAATCGTCCATCTTTCTTTCTCTTCTTTTTTACCTTTAAGGTAAATACTATTATATTTTAATTCCATAAGGATTTTGCCTCCTATATCTTCATTCTATTTCACTATATTCACTCTCTATATTTAGAACATACTTATAAAGCTGGAATATGTTTATTCTCAAACCTTTTGTTTTGCAAGTATCACGACTGGAAACTAGAGTCAGGATTGATTTGATCATATGTTCATTTAAAAAATATTAATTATTTTATGAAGATTATTTATTATCTTTCTTTTTTAAGCAAATCAATACGTTTGCTTAATCCATCTTTTAAATTTTTCATTCTTTCATCTGATCATTCTTTATTTTTATATTCCATTTCACTTTGGAAACTCTTTAAAACCACATAATATTCTTCAGATAATCCTTTTAAATTTTGAATAGGAATAACATGAACTGTATCCACATCCAAAGATTTTAAAATCGCATTATAATCTTTATTCGCATCTGTAAAGAACTTTCCGCAACCATGAGTGAAGTCCATGTTTTGAGTATACTCATCACAGCACATGCTTTGGCCCGTGTCAAAAATCGGTGTGACTCG
>CAKSGI010000724.1 GCA_934454005.1 uncultured Eubacteriales bacterium
AATCTTCTTGGTCATATGGTTCAAATAACTCGTATTCAATTTTTGCATTTAAACCATATTGTTTATTGAGTTTTTGTAATTTTCTTTGAAAAAAACGTTTAAATGTTTTTATAATTTCTTTATTTGCTGGATGATCGATAATATATTGTGCTTCTTCTGCATCAAGAAAACCTGAAATATCTTCTTCACATATTAAAGAATGATATAATTGTTTAAATTTATCAAAATTAATATTTAGAGTCATAATTAAAAATTTCTATTGCCTCATTTAAATGATTATTATCTGTTATAAATGAAATAAGTAAATCACCAGTCTCTTTATCAAAGATTTCAACTTTTTTATAAACACCATCTTCTAAATTGTGTTCTTCACATTGATCAATATCATATGTTAAGTCTTTCAAAAGTTCAGATTCTAATTTATTACCTCTGCTAAATATAAAATTTATTCTTTCATTACATAAATCAGAAAAATCTTTTTTATTATTATCCCAATTATATATTTTAAGAATAGAATTGTGTATATCACCCATTTCAGTTAAAATTGATTCATATAAAATATCAAATTTACTTTTTGTCATAAATCAACACCCATTAAACGTTTAATTGCTAAATATAATCTAAAATTCCAACGTGCATCTGATAATGCATCATGTTCATTTACTTGTTCATTTTTTAGTAATTTATCTTTATTAATTCCAAAATAATCAAGATATTGCTGTAAATCTCTTGTATACATTGGCATTCCTTCTGGTAAATTCATCATTGTTCCAAACGTTTTACAAAGAATTACATGGTCATATGATGAATAATATCCGTAAAGATTTGTGTTAATTAATGAATTTGGTTTAATAAAATTTAAAATTCTTTTTCCAATCTCATTATAAGAAACTTTATAATAATCAGAAGCATTTATGATATATGGTTTAACATTGTTAATAAGCCATTGACTTGTGCATAAATTCCAATTATAGTCTTTGTTAATTAAATAAAGTTCGCGTCCATCTTCTGATACAATACCAATAGAAATCAATTTAATATCATTACTAGTTTCATCAAATTCACAATCATAAAAGAATCTTTGTGTTTCTTTTTTAACAAATCTTTCTAATTGAATTTCAACAACTGGAATATCGTCACCAGACTGATTGATGAATTCCATCATTTCAGATTCACTTAAGAATTGAAATGATGGACAATCTGAAACATCTGAAAACTGATTAATAGAAACAACAACATAAATCTTATTCCATTCAGGCTTTATATAATCACCTACAAAAATGTCTGACACATCAGATTTTCGTCTAATAATATTAATTTTATCTTTATTATTAAATTTTGCAATTTCTTTAGAAGAAAAATTTAAATATTTTAATGATGGAGGAAGAACAGATTCTGATATAATATCATTTATAAGTGAAATAAGATTTCGTTGTTTCATAATTTATTCAGCATCTTCGTTTTCTAACATTTCAATAAATCTAAGATATATTGTTTTAAGCTTTTTTATATTAGCAACAACAGCACTATTATCAAGAGCCCAT
>CAKSGI010000725.1 GCA_934454005.1 uncultured Eubacteriales bacterium
CAAATTTTCTTTGCATCAAATTCTTTAAATAACTTTGTCGTTTCTTCCGAATTCCACAGTTTTGCAAACGAACCTTTTGAAAGGTCACACACCTTGCCACTCGACAAATATGCTTTATCATGACAATAATATACTTTTTGATTTGCGCCAATAACACAGACAAATTCTTTAAATGGACACTTACTATACTTTCTTTCAAAAATAACACTATTCGAAAAATCATCTGTATATAGATCAATTATTTTAAATTGTTCCGTTGCCAATTCTTCCTGCAGTTCCTGTAATGTTGCAGACACTTCATCCTTAAAATCTTTATGATATCCCCATGTATCATTGGTAATTAACGGAGCAAATTTCACATGGTTCGCACCTAACGCTTTCATTAATTCTGCCATCTGACGAATTTCTTTGTAATTCTCATTATTCACAACCACGTTTACGCCTAACTCGCAATTATCATTTTTAATTTTTGCAAACGCAGCCATATTTTTACACAATTCCTCAAAGCAACCCGTTTTAATTCCTCGAATTCTACAATACTCCTCATCATTTACCGACTCAATCGAAAGTCTAACCCATTTTGCCCGAGCAAGTAATTCTGCTTTTTTTCCTTTTAAAAGTGATCCATTTGTAATAATCGATAAATCAATACCAGCATTAAGAACTGCCTGCATTGTTTCTTCTATATATGGATACAGCAAGGGTTCTCCGCCACCTGAAAACGTAACCGCTTTCACACCCATACTTTTCATATCAGACACAATCTCTAACATTTTTTCTCTAGGGATTTCATCCGCAGGATTAAATTCGTCTAAATCTAAATATGCATTTTTGTAATGGCAATAACTGCAATTATGATTGCACTTATTAGTTGGCTTAATTCTGATATATGTCGGCTGACATCTCTCCCCATTTAACAAATGCTGTATTATATCTTGATGGTAAAATACCTTCAACTGACTATATGGTGTACTATTTCGATTCATCCTATAATTCCCTTCCTCTGGCTAATTATTGTACTAATTTCATTGCCATTTTTTTTAATAAAATCTTCGACTATGCTCTCGTAATCCTGAAAACAATACCTCATTTCATTAGTAATTTTATCATTTACCATATTTATTCGTTTTGGTCTAATATCCCGAAAACCAAATTCTTCTATTTCTTTTTCAATTATTTCTACCTTTATTCCTATCTTTGAAGAAAAAATGCTTGCTAATTCTGCTCGACTGTAACTTTTGTCACTGCACACCTGATACAATCCACTTAAATTCAACTCACACGCACGGATAATAGTCTGATATAAATCTTCTAACGATACAACTGACATCCTCGAATCCTTAATTGCATAAATAGTCTCTCCTTGTTGCATCTTGCTTAAATAATCTACTAACAAATTTGATTTACTCATTTCTGTTCCAACTACTTTTGGTAATCTGAGTACGAGAGTCTCTGGATAGTCCTGCTGTATTCTCCTCTCTAATTCCGCCTTCATTGCTCCGTATTGATTAACCGGCGACAAATCATCCTGCTCCGTATAATTT
>CAKSGI010000726.1 GCA_934454005.1 uncultured Eubacteriales bacterium
GGTAATAAATTACCATCTTTGTCTTTTTTATTAGTCATAGTCCTAAACTTATACATATTAAATATTTTTTCATTTTTACCTGGTCTAGGCTGTTTAAACAATATAGGCCACCCCATAAAAATCAAAACAAGAATAGAAATTATTAAATAAACTGGAGACAATATTATAATTGCTATTAAAGATAAGATAATATCAAAAAAACGTTTAAAAAACTTCTTGTACACATTAATTCAACTCCTAAAACAGTATATCTTATACAACTATTCTTATTTATCTCATGTACAATTATATCATTTATTGTTGCTTTAATCTACTTTTTACCGAAAATTTGTATAAAAATGTAATATTATGTCGAAAAATATTGATAAAAATTTTTAAGAATTAAAAATAATATATAGAACTTAAATCAATCATTCACAATAATTACAAAAAAGAGTAATGACTTACTCTTTGATAAATGTATTTTTTACTATCATAACTTCTTAATTTATTTATTTATTTGCAAAAAGCACATAATTATTGATCCAATTATTCCTCCAGTTATTAAACCAGATATAAATAATAATAATTCTTTCATATTATTAGTCACCTCTCAATGCAACAAATTTTAAAAGTATATTGCTTTTTTCGTATGAAAATATAAACGTTTTTAACTCCTATATAAATAGTCTATACATTTTTAATAAAATAATTCATATAATTATACATAATTTTTCTTATATTTATATTTATGCATTTAAAAAACTTACTATAATTAGTAAGTTAATATTAAATATTATTTAAAGCAATTTTTAATAACTGAAATAATTACATCTTGTTGCTCTGGGGTCATTTTATTATCTGAAGGTAAACATAAACCTCTTTGGAAAATATCCATTCCTACATCACAAGAATCTCCTGCTATATAAGCATTTGTTTGCGCCCTTCCATTTCCATTTTTAGTTATAAATGGATTCATTCTATAAATTGGTTGCATATGCATTGGTTTCCAAATTGGCCTTCCTTCTGCATTAATACTAGCGATTGCATCTAATATTTCATGTGGTGATGATTTTCCTTTTTCACATTCATATAAAAAATCTTTTTCACCTCTAACTTGTTTTGCCATTGCTTCAGGTTTAATTATCATACAAGATAGCCAATAATTAGGTTCACTATTTTGAAGGTCCATTGGATTCATTTCTATAGGTAAGCCTTCTAAACCTTTTTTATATCTTTCATAGATTGCTTTTTTTTGCGCTATGTGTTCTTCAAGATGAGGAAATTGACCTCTAACTACCCCCGCAATCACATTACTCATTCTGTAGTTAAAACCAATTTCTTCATGTTGATACCAAGGAGCGTTTTCTCTCGATTGAGTTGACCACTTTCTAGCTTTATTAGCAACCTCTATTTCATCTGTTAATAGCATTCCTCCTGCTGAACCTGTAATAATTTTATTTCCATTAAATGAAATACAATTATATTTACCAAACGTTCCAGTTTGTTTATCTTTATAAGTTGCACCTAGGCTTTCAGCAGCATCTTCTATAATTATTGCATT
>CAKSGI010000727.1 GCA_934454005.1 uncultured Eubacteriales bacterium
CTGCTAAAACACCAAGTGATTGGTCAGATGAACCATCACCAATATAACTTAATACGGATGACAAATCGGAAAAGACCTCATTAGACAACAATTTTAATATTTTTTTCGGCGATAGTCGATCTAGGTATCCTTTTAAAGCTTTGTTGTTGAAGTATGCCTTTTTAAAATCCAAATCATCCGCACACATTCTTACATGAGCAATGATAAGAGATGCCAACAAATCTCTTGCTGCATTAGGAAAAAAGGGTTGCCCGCTTTTTTCAATTGCATCGCGAAAAAAAGCTCTCGTGATCTCATGGGTATTATTGTAAACATCATTCTTTTCAAACCCATTTACAACAATTTCCTTGTATATATTCCATTTGCTTGAAAGATTGGCATGTGCTTTCGAATTAGATATTATCACATCGCCTGAACGATAAAATCGCCGCAAAAAATCCCCCTTTGTATCAAAAATGATCATAACATCATCTTGTTTAAGCTGATGCTTGATTTGCTGAACAAAGAAATTAAAAACATTGGTTTTTCCACAACCCGTTCCACCAATCAAAAGAGTATGTTTACTTAATATGTCCTCAGAAAAACCAAGGTGCATTTGCTTTTGATTAAAGAACCCCGGGATTGCTACAATCGGTTGTCCACTGCGCTTATTGGGTGGATTGGGTAGGTTGACGCAATCGCCATGTATAGCTGTTAGATTTACTGCCAATTAATATCACCTACCTATTCCATGACATTCGCTGCTACTTTCAAAGGCGTCTTCGCTTTCTTCCTCATCGGATACAGAAAAGTTTTCTACATATGTTGATTTAGCATCACTTAGTCCTTCTGTATTTGTGCTTGTCTCACAAGATGCCTCTTCAGAAATATATATTTCTTTAACTTGGCTAATTGAAGCATTGCGTTCATCAAAATAGCGCTCACCAAGATCATTAACTGGTACGGGTTCAAGTTCATCATCTTCAAACACATTAAATGTTTTAGTTACAGGATCATAATACCCATTTGTTGCATTATGGTAGTTGCCACTATGTGCATCTAGATGTTCTTTTTCACTAATGAATTGTATTTTCTTGAGGTCACCAGCATATTCTGGATATAAGCTTACCGACTTCATATGATGGCCTTCGTATCCAGAAACAGCGCCTCGACTAATAATCTCTTTCTGCTGACTAAGAGACCAGTCGCGTGTTCCTTGACCGCTTATAACACGCCCTTTTTCTTCTTTCCACGCATTTCTAACTGCTTTTTGGCGTTCGCTTGATAGGCGCTTTTTTTCCTCATTTATTAAATCGATCGCCATTAGTTAGCACCCGCTTCGTAGTCTCTATAATCTCTTATGGTTTCATCTAACCATTCATAGATGCTATGCCAATAACAGTATTTTTTATCATTCTCGTGATCCCATTGAATGACATCAAAAGGATCGTTTAGATTTATACAAATCAAATCGCCAAAATTGAGCTTTGCAATAATTAAATAATTGACTGGAATGCTAAAGTTGCTGCGCATCAACTTTGAATTTACTTCTTTCACAGTTTTC
>CAKSGI010000728.1 GCA_934454005.1 uncultured Eubacteriales bacterium
ATTATACTCAATGAGCCTATTTCCGATATAAACATAGTCATACCACCAATCTTATAAACAATATGTAATATTAAATAATTAATAGGGTCTGAATATAGATATAGCCCAAAAGAAGTAATTAACAATTGCTTAAATATACACTTATTATAAATATTACACTTAGTTAATTTAAATGATAATATGTACATAAGAAAGCATTCTGCCACTCCTATTATAAGAATTATTAACTTTTCAATAATTTTTAATAAAAGTCTATTTGAAAATAGTTTAATATCCTTTATTACATATAACATTAATATTACAAACACTATAAAAAGCCATGAGTTTTTATATATTTCTAACTTATTATCTATTTTTTTACGTAATGACTCAAATAAAAATCCAAAATAAAACCAAATTATATATCGAAATACATATTTTACAATCATAACTGGCATATTATAACTTAAAATATTTAAGAAGATTAAAATAATAATTTTATAATTTGATGATATATCTATATATTTTTCGCTCAAATAAATAATAATAAATACTAAGAAAAGTGTTGGTAAAAACCATAAGTACGTATTTCCTTGAATTAAAATTTGCCCAAATAGAATATCTTTTAATAAATTATTTGAACTTTTAAAATACCCTGAAATATACTTTATAGGCACTGAATAAATAAGCGTAATTACTATAAATGGAATTAATAGTCTTTTAGCTTTATTAGTAATTAAGCTATTAATAGATTTATATTTATCATTTTTTATTTGAATATAAAATAGAGCTCCTGATAATGCTATAAAAAGTGGCATATGAAATGTATAAATAAGTTTAACAATTCTTGAAAAAAATATATGAATTAATGTATCTCCATATATTAAATTTATTTCTTCTCCATAACTTATTCCTCCATACTTAGTAAGTATATTATAATACCCACAATGAGACAATATTACTAACAAAGTTGCAAAAACTCTCAATATATCATAAGTATGAATATTCTTTTCTGTCTCCTTATATAAAATTTCTTTCTCTAAACTTTTCACCTTTTAACTCCTCATTTTATAAATCATCTTTCATTATATCTTTAATATGCTCAATAATGCTTTTATTTTTAATAATTCTATATAGCATTTCCGTTATAGCAAAATATATAATTACTCCACATATAACTTGAATAATATTAGTAATTATACTTACACCGATATTATTTCCTATTACTCTAACGCAAATAAACATTATAATTGAACCTGGAAGAAATATTAAAACTTGATTTATTAATTTAGTTGGATCTATAAAATCTTTAGTTAAATAGAACTGTACTCCAGTAACTGTGAATTCAGCTATAATAGTAGATAAACAAGCACCTGCAGCACCTAAATACTTAAGAAATATTAAATTAAGAATAAAATTAATTACTGCTCCTGCTGTTACTGATATAGTAAATTCTTTTGTTCTATTTAATGGAACTAACAATTGCATTCCTAATACATTACTCCAACTAATTGCTAATATTATTATCGAACTAAGCATAATTAAATTTTCAATTCCCTTAAAA
>CAKSGI010000729.1 GCA_934454005.1 uncultured Eubacteriales bacterium
TTATAGATAATTAAAATATTATCTTTTGTTTATTGTTCTTTTATTTGCTTGAACCATTCTCAAATAATGATCCTCCAGAATTACTTGTTGAACTACCTGTTTCTGTAGTATTTGATGTATTTCCTGATGTTCCATTTTCTGAATCTGTTCCAGTACTTGCATCTTCTGTAGTAACTGGTGCTGTATATGCTGCAAATGGATTTGATTTTCCTGGTTTATAATCATTTGTTTTTTGATAATTTTCCAAATCTTGTGCTGTGATTTCATATGTTTTTATTATATCATTTGAGTCATCTTCTACAACTGCATTTAATTGAGCTTGTATATCTTGACTTGGTGAATATTCTTCAACTTCTGGAATCACTTTATTTGATGGAATAAAATTATATAATCCAACACTTAATAGTAACATTATTGCTAAACATACTAGAAGTGCTATAATTATTTCTCTAATTATAACTTTTGTCATAAATTCTACTCCTTTCTATCATTAATTTGTAGTATTTGTTGTGTTTGTTGTGTTTGTTGTATTTGTAGTGTTTGTTGTATTCGAACTTGTCGTTGTATTGTTATTTGTTGTATTTGAACTTGTTGTTGTATTGTTATTTGTTGTATTTGAACTTGTTGTTGTATTGTTATTTGTTGTAGTATTACCATTTGTAGTTGTATTAGAATTTCCATCTTGTTGTCCATTTATTGTGCTTGACATTATATCATCTGCATTTGATATATTAAGTTTAATATCTTTGCATGTAAATGTTCCTACTAATTCATCATCTTTAGAACCTGCTACAAGTTTGAAATTTTCTATTTTAAATACTAAGCTAGAATCTCTTTCTATATCATATAAGAAATCTGTAATTTGTATATATCCACCTGTTACTGTGAATGTTAAATCATAACTTTTGCTTATTTCATTGTTTTGGCTAACATCCATTTTTAAATCTACACCTTGTTTTTTAGCATAGTTTCCCATTGTTACCCAAATTTTTTCAACTTCGTATTCTTGAATTTTGTTTAATGGTTGTCCATTTGCGTCAACACCTAATTCAACAATTTGTTCATATCTTTCTTTTTCACTTATTAAATTTTTGTATTCTGATTCTAGTTTATTTACACTAGATGGATATGTTTCATTTTTTAATTGATTAGCTTTTTCTATTTTTGTTTCAAGTTCAGCATTTTTTTGTTTAATTAATGGAATCCCACTAATTTTTATATTTCCAAGTGAAATACCATAAACTGCTGTATATACTGAAAGTGCTAATAGTAAAGCTACCAATACTCCTAATAATATCTTTCTCATGGTAAATCACCTTCTATCGTTACTATAATTACTCCATTTTGTTTCATACTACTTCCTGAAACAACATTTTGAAGTATTCCATTTGTTTTTAATTTTGTTTTGAAATATCCTAGTCCTGGATATTTTGCTGATTGTGCAGTTATTACAATATGCTTTCCTGTAGTATTTTCTATTGATGTTTCATCTATTGCACTCATTATTTGATTTAATAAATTTGGTATCAAATTTTTACT
>CAKSGI010000730.1 GCA_934454005.1 uncultured Eubacteriales bacterium
AATCCACGCCGAACGGAATTAAATATACATTTTTATTTTGGGTAATTGGGCTTGCATTAACGCAATCTTGCATCCAATTTGATGAGACTATAAGGTCAATGTTTGAATTATTAAATACTTCTTTTTTTATATTCCATAATTTATTACAATTGTCTTCTTTTAACTGAAATAAAGTATCTAAATGCTCACAATTTTTACAACCATTTTGCCATTTGTTACATTCGTAGAAATGAACGCATCTTCCAGTAATAAACCATGGGTCATGTATAGTTATTACAACATGTTTTTTCATACTTATTTTTTTTAAGCATGGGATAGGTAAATTTGTATTATGGAACATATGAAAATGAATTATATCAGCCTCTTTATATTCTTTTAGATTTTCTAATAATTCTCCATTGATTGAAATAAGATTATGTACAGATATTTCATCTTCCAGTTTTTTTAACGCAGCAGCTTTATCCTCAACATATTCATTGAATAAATTAACCACGTTGTTATTATTAGATTGTTTTATTATAACTGCTTGTTTGATAGCAAATTCATTATTTGATAATTCATCTATCATGTCATATCCATTAAAACTTCTACCTGGTAAATCTATGTTATTAACTTCTAGAATTTTCATTTTTTTCTCCTAATTTTTGAATATGATTTTCGAATAATTTCAGAAAGTTTTCTTAATGGTTTAGTTACTTTCCATGATGTGCTATTTATAATATCATTATAATTTTTTTCTAATTCTAAATCTCTTTTAATGGTTGTATTACTTCTAATAATAAAATTGTCGTATGGAGTTTGCATATAATTTCTAGCTAATTCTACTTCTTTTTCACTACAGTTAAAATATTTTTTAAATTCTTCTAACGTTTTATCTAAAAATTTTATCATTTCATAGTGACTTACATTTTCATTTGATGCTTGATATGTTGAATATGATGTTAGTTGTTCAAAAAATTCTGGTAAATCATTATTATGTGTTATTTTCTTGAAATACTCTTTTGATACCAGCTGAGAGTTTATCATTGTTTTTACAAAATTTTTCTGGAATAAACTTGATGAATATATTCTGTAAAAATAAAGTCCTTTGTCGATAAAATAAATTCCTTTATCAACAATATGGCTTAAAAATTCATAGTCTTCTGCAGTACTAAAATCTTCACTAAATTTAATGTTATTTAATATTTCTTTGCGATACATGCATGGAGCACATGGAACTGGATTTGACCACAAAAATTGCCATTCAATTGGTGATTTATCAACCTTGTATTGGTTTGTTGAAAAGACATTTCCCATTTCATCCATTAGATTAATGTTTGTAGAACATATACCATATTTTGGATTATTCTCAAGAAATTTATATTGTGTCATTAATCTATCTTTATCAGATATGTCGTCACTATCCATCCTTGCTATATATTTTCCTTTAGCATATTTTAATCCGGTGTTCATCGCTCCAGAAACGCCTTTCTTAAATTCATTTTTTGTTACAATTATTCTAGCATCTTTCTTTGAAAAGTCACATAACAACTTATATG
>CAKSGI010000731.1 GCA_934454005.1 uncultured Eubacteriales bacterium
TTACAAAGCTACAGGACATATTATGATGGATATCCATAAAATTTTAAGAGAGCAAGGATACGATTCGTATGTTTGTTGGGGAAGAGGGAGACCGGCTAATAATAATCATGAAATTGTAAAAGCAGATAATATTGGTGTTAAATTTCATGGAATATATACAAGATTACTGGATAAAACAGGATTTGCATCACGCAGGGCAACGAAAAAGCTGTTACGCAGATTGGATGAAATAAAACCGGACATTATACACTTACATAATATACATGGATATTACTTGAATATAGAGTTGCTGTTTAATTATATTCGAGAACACAATATTAATGTGGTTTGGACATTACATGATTGCTGGCCAATGACTGGACATTGTGCGTGGTTTGATATGTGTGGGTGTGAAAAATGGAAAACAGGATGCTTTAGCTGTGAACAGCTAGGCACTTATCCTGCTTCAAAGGGTTTTGATAATTCCAAGTGGAATTGGAATAAGAAGAAAGCCTTATTTACCGATTTAAATCTTACTATTGTGACTCCAAGTCAATGGTTAAGGGATATTGTCATGAGTTCGTATTTAAAAAACTATAGGTGCGAAGTGATAAACAATGGTATTGATTTGAACATATTCAAACCAGCAGAAAATAGTGAAATAAAAAAAGTTCGGAAAAAATATGATTTGGATGCTAGAAAAATAGTCTTAGGAGTTGCAAGTGAATGGACACCTAGAAAAGGTTTGTTTGATTTTATTAAATTATCTGAGATGATGCAAGATATTCAGTTTGTAGTTGTTGGCTTAACCGAAGGGCAACTAAAAGAGATGCCGAAAAATATTAGAGGAATAAAACGAACAGAGAATCAAATGGAACTTGCAACTTTGTATACAATTGCGAGTGTTTTCTTTAATCCAACTTATGAAGATAACTTTCCAACAACAAATCTTGAAGCATTGGCCTGCGGAACACCCGTAATAACTTATGATACAGGTGGAAGTCCGGAAGAAATAAGAAATATAAGAACAAGCGGAGGTACGACAGTTGGGGAAATAATAAGAAAAAAAAATTGTCGGAAAACGGATTTGAATGAAGTAGTAAATCGGCTTACTAAGTGGCTGGAAACTGATAATAAAAAACTACAACCGTTTGAGTATAGTGGTAATCTCGATAGCAAACAATGCTTTGATAACTATTTGGCTTTATATGAAAAAATAGGTGGAAAATGATAGTTTGGGGTACAACTAAAGTTTCCACTATAAAAATGGTGGATGTGCGAACTGAAAGTAAGAAAATTAGACTTTGTGGTTTATATATTTATTATAGCTAGTACAATATGGCTTTTAACTTCATTTGGGATACGACAAGGAGGAATCGAAGTTTATCTAAGTTTTGCACTTGTGGGCATTATATCCTTTATTGAAGCTGTACATACAAATTCAAATATTAATATAAAAAGGACAGTTAATATTTTTTCATACATATTCTTTTTTATCGCACCATGGCAACAATACACAGAAAATGTATCTTTGTGGTCGGGAAATGGACTCTCATTC
>CAKSGI010000732.1 GCA_934454005.1 uncultured Eubacteriales bacterium
TTATTACGGCTGTTGCGCTTGCTTATAAGAAGGGCTATGGACGTGGTAAGAAGGGACGGCCTTTCAAGATTGGGGACAAGAAATGCAAGTAAAGCCTTTATTAGACAAAATAAACAGCAAAACATTTCTTGAAGATTATTTAACAGCTTGTGGCGTTGAGTGTGTAAAAGATTATTTAAATCCGGGGAAGAACTGTTTTGATGACCCGTGGGAATATGATAATATTGATGAAGCTGTTGAATTGTTAAGAGAAATTATTTATGTAGATGGATGTAATGTGGGAATCATAGTGGATTAAAGAGTCGGTGGTCCACTCTAAAAGGTGTAAACTGCGGGAACCCCCTTAGAGCTTTGATAACCAAGTTGTAGCAGGAATGCTATAATGGCGTTCAGTAACGGGAACGGTATGGTAAAATCATCAAAGATTGGGCAATCAAACGCAACGATGCTCCCAGACCGGGAAGCCGCTCAACGACTATAAGGCCTGAGAATTGTATAGTCTAAACCCAAATTATTTGACAGAAAAGAAAGAAGAATAAAATATTCCTTACAAAGCAGATTTTAATTATTTTGATAATATAGATACGCCTAACAAGGCTTATTGGCTAGGCTTTATTTGGGCAGACGGATATATTGCAAAAAGAGTTAGGAAGCAATCTTGTGGTAGTTTAAGAATTGAATATAATTTAAAATTAGCATTAAAAGAAACAGATAGCAATCATTTGCAAAAATTTACAAATGATTTACAAAGTAATTATCCAATTCATTTCTATAAAATTTGCGGTTTTGGTAAAACGATAGAACGTGTAGAAGCAAGAGTCTTTATAACAAATAATTACATGATAAAAAAGTTGTATGAAGAATATGGAATAATTCCAAGAAGAGAATTTCCAAAATATCTTTTATCTATTATTCCGCAAGAACTTATAAAATTTTTTATTCTTGGATTGTTTGATGGCGATGGCAGTTTCAGTGCTTACAGTGGGACTTACGGAGATAAATTAAATGTCACTTTTGGAGGGTGCGAAGAGTTATTAGCGTTTATCGATGCTTTTCTTGTAAAAAATAATATAATAAATGTCGCTAGAAATTTTTCGCAAAGAAGAAAACCGCAACAAAGGCACAAAGGAAAAGATGGAAATTGGCGTAGTTTGCCATACGCCGGCATTCCACAAGGAATGAAAATTTTAGATTATTTATATAAAGATTCTCCTATTTACCTTGATAGAAAATATCAAAAATATTTGTCACTTCCATATCATGAAAAATAATGTCAAATAATTTGTTAAAGTATGCTGAAAAGCAGGGTATAATTGTCCGACAACGATGGCTGTTGTTCATCAGCAATCATTTATGATTTCATTCGTAAACAAAACCCCACTATCCATCCTATTGTTTTTTATCATACGGGAAAGCAACATGGCCCCGATGACTTGCAAGATGATATTGTAAAGTCTGGTATCGACTATCTTATCATTCCAGATGCTGGAACAAATAATTATAATGCTTGTAAATATTTACATTATAGTGGTATTA
>CAKSGI010000733.1 GCA_934454005.1 uncultured Eubacteriales bacterium
AATACACTCTCTACAGCAGGTTGCCGTTGCATGTTGAGCAATAAATACCGGATGTCCTTTCATCGGTGTTTGCTTTCCGTCGTTTGGAATATGCGCCGGAGCTTCTCTTTTTGCAATAAAATCTTCAGCATGTTTTTTGATTGTCTCTAATCCTTTTTCATTAATATAATCTATATCCTTTTGTTTTAAATGAAAACTACTGCGAAATTTGGATTTTCCCAGACGCTTAAATAACTCTTTATACCATTGTTCTTTAGTCATTTTTTCTCCAATTTTATGGTTCTATAAAATAATGTTTATGTAAATTTTTCCCACGATTTAAACTACTTATAATAATGTCTGATCCATCTCATATATTTTCATTAACTTTCTCCTCACAAACTCAAATTATAACTCGTCTATATTCTCCTTAAGTTCAATTATTTTTCTCTCTATTTCTTTTATAACTATTTCAAATTCACTATCATTTTTTCCTGTTGGGTCATCAAGCCCCCAATTATAATCAAAACTTCTTCCTATAAATGGACAACCTACATTACATCCCATAGAAATGGCTGTATCTGGTTTTGGAATATCCTTAATCAGTTTAGAATATTGATTTTCTTCCATATCAATTCCGTACATTTTTTTCATAATTCTCACTGCATCCTGATTAATCTGTGGTTTTGTTTGGGTTCCGGCTGAATAACTTTCAAACACATCCGAAGCCAAATATTTTCCCAAGGCCTCTGCAATCTGACTTCTACAAGAATTATGAACGCAAATAAATGCTACTTTCTTTTTTCTATTTTTATCCATATCTTATTGACTTCCTCCATATGTTTTTACCTCCCAGCGCCCTTAAAAATCATATAAAATAGTATAACACAAATATTATTTTTTTGATTTGTTTAAATAACTTTCAAAAATTTGATTTTGATATTCAAATATCAATATAGAAAAAAGTCCTACAGTTATTACCATAAGACCTTTTATAAAGTTACATAATATTTTCTATTTTTACATCTTGTTTATCTCTTTTTATAAAGCACAAGTTCCGGATTTTCACCGTTTTCATCATATGTACATACCAGAATAAAATCCATGTTTGCAAGAACACCAAAGCATCTTTCTCCACCAAATTCTGATTCCAACTGATTTCCTAAATAAGTTTTATTGTCATCCAAAAACTTTACTTTTTTACCATTAGGCAAAGTATATTCCAAATTGACATATTTCCCTACAAGTGCATTTAATTTTTCCACCTTAGGTAGTCCATCTATATGAAAATCATTTATTTCTTTCATCAACTGCTGCTTAAACTCTTCAAACTGTCCGTCATCGCTAAGTTCATCGTACCTTTTCCAATAATCCAGTTTTGGCAACATGTCCTTCATGTATGCCCTTGCCTGTTCTTCTGAAAAGGCTTCATTAACCATATGCTTAACACATATATCTATCAGCTCATCCATATTATTATATGTATATGTTCCATCAGCATAACACCATTTGCAATACTGCTCATTTAACGTACCGTCTTTATTTCGACCTATTATG
>CAKSGI010000734.1 GCA_934454005.1 uncultured Eubacteriales bacterium
AGCTAAAGTTAAAAAAGTAAGAGAAAAAGCAATATATTAAAAAACAAATAAAAAAGCAAAAAGGAGGCTATTATGGCAGATTCAAAAATAGATTTTTTATATTTAAATGAAAAAGATATGCTAAGAGCCGGTGTAATGGACGCTTCGAAATGTGTTGAGACAGTTGAAGAAGTTCTTAAACTTTTAGCTAAAGGTGATGTGTTAATGGGTGGAAAAAATCATAGAGAACATGGCATCCAATTGATTTTTCCTGAAAAATCTGGCATAAAAGATTACCCTTTAGCGGATTCAAGAGACAGACGATTTATGTCAATGCCTGCATACTTAGGTGGAAGGTTTCATTTAGCAGGAGAAAAGTATTATGGCTCAAATGGCAGAAACTGTGCAAAAGGTTTGCCAAGGTCAATTTTGATGGTTACTTTAAGTGATGTGGAAACAGGACAGCCACTGGCATATATGTCGGCCAATCTTCTATCGGCAATGCGTACAGGAGCAGTGCCCGGAGTGGTGGCAAAATATCTGTCAGTCAAGAATCCAAAGGTACTTACTTTGTTAGGTCCGGGAGTAGTAAACAAAACGTGTCTTATGGCATATATGGCAGTGTTTAATACCATAAAAAAAATAAAAGTTAAAGGAAGTTCGTCAAAATCAAAAACAGCTTTGGATATGGAAAAGTTTATAAAAGAAAATTATCCACAGGTGGAAGAAATTGAATTGTGTGATGATTTAGAACAGGCAGTAAGAGATGCTGATATTATCAGTGAAGCAACATCTGTAATTAACAGACAGTGGCCGGTGATAAAGAAAGAGTGGATAAAGCCGGGATGTCTTATTATATCTTCGGGAACTATGGATATTGATGACCATGATTTTGTGGCAGAAAAAGTAAAAAAGGTAGTTGATGTGTATTCCATGTATGAAGAGTACATACAGATTTATGAAGAATATGACAAAAACGGTTGCAGACTTCCATCTGGAACACCGGGTATGTATTATGTAAATATGGTGGATGATGGAATTATAAAAAGAGAGAATGTAGAAGAAATCGGAAATATTATTTTGGGGAAAGAAAAAGGTAGAACAGATGATGAACAGATTGTATGGGTCAGTGTAGGCGGCATGCCAATACTTGATGTAGGCTGGGGATATGAGTGTTATCAGAATGCAATGAAATTAGGTATTGGAACATCTTTAAATTTGTGGGATAAACCATACCTGTATTAGAAAGGCGAAAAATGAATAAAGAAATTTCTATAAAGTATTGTTTTCTTCAGGGAATGTATTGGATGTTGGCTGCAGTGGCAATGGCATATATGACACCACTTCTTGAGGCAAAAGGCTTTACAGGAATTGAAATTGGATATTTAAGTGCTGTGAAATATTTGTCAGTTATAGTATTTCAGATGATTATTGGAAGTTTTGCTGACAGACATCTTAAAACAATACCTGTAAAGTATATAATTATAGGATTGTCAGTTTTGGGAATAATTTTCGCAGCACTTTTTTGGAACACCGGACACAATATGTTTATGGC
>CAKSGI010000735.1 GCA_934454005.1 uncultured Eubacteriales bacterium
AAATATTATATATTTGATTTCTGTATGTGTCCATTTTTTATGTCTATTTTGTTGCTTTAATTTTTTGAATTAGTATTATCAAGAAAAGTGGCTTTGCCGTACTTTTCTTCTCGCCAATTTGAGTTTCCGAATGAAATAAGGGAGTCTCAAAGTCAATAGCAATTATGGTATTTTTCTATTCAGCAAAAAATGAGAGTAAAGAATACTCTCATTTTAATTAGACAAATTTGAACACTTGTGCAAAGTGTTTATTTATTTGAAGTAGATAATCTTCACTTAAAGATACATTAATAGATTCAAAAATAACATTTTCTGGATTTGTTAATTGGTGGAATCCATCGTCATCTTTTGTATACCATCCCGTTTCTTCTACTATTATATTATTATTTTCATATTCTTTTCTCATATCTATTTTATCAAAGCTATAGTAGTAAGAGTCATTTTGATCAGAAAAGCAAAGATATACATTTGAATTATCATCGGTATATGCTCCTCCCTCAAATGCCCACTCTCCACTATTATCATTCAAATCAAAGGATTTATTTCCAGACTCTAAAGATAAATCGGTCCAAAAATCTTTTGTTACTGTTCCGTCAGAATTATAATCTGGATTTAAGCAGAATTTATTCATTTTTCCTTCTTTAAAAGAAAAGGTATCTTCGTTTTTTCCTCCGTCACCTGGTTTTTCTTCTTCCCATATTTTTATTTCTGTTTCTGTTACTTTATAGTAAAACTCTCCTTTATTTCCTTTTACCGTTAGTTTAGTTCCTTCATATTTAGAGTCTGCATATTTTGCTCCTACTTTTCCAATTAAGCTATCTACATTTATCTTTCCGTCATTATCAAACTCTGCCATTGCTATTAGTTCTTCTAATATTTTCTTTTGTTCTGTATCTTTACTTGCTGTTCTTGATTTTTCAAATAGTCCTCCATTTGCTGCCAAATTAATTGTTACACCTACTAGTATTAACATTACTATTATTGTTATAATTAGTGCTATTAGTGTAATTCCGTTTTTTGTTTCTCATTGTTTTCCTCCTTTGTTTAGTTCTGGGTGAATTCAGGACAGTCCCCCAAAATCCCCAAGTTTGGTGATTTTAAGGGACAGTCCCTAGAATTCCCCCTCACATAAATTACAATTTATCATTTTTTCTGGCATAAAAAATACACCATATTTATATATTTTTATGCGCAGTTTTTTTACGCAAAAAACATATAAATATAGTGTATATATTTATTTTTTTATTATTTATTAAATTACCCTGTGTGTGTGTGTGTGTGTGTTACAGCCCCAATGGTTACAGGTCTTATCATTTGTAATTCTCCTTTTTATTATTTTTGTGGGTCGTCCACCCCTATATGTATTATTTTATATGTTATTTTCTTTAGTGTCAAGACATAAAAAAACTCCTCAAATGTTTGAAGAGTTTTTCTTTATTTTTTTAGGCTTCTTCTTGGTAAACACTTACTTGTTTTTTGTCTTTACCTTTTCTTTCGAACTTAACTTTTCCATCTACTACTGAATATAATGT
>CAKSGI010000736.1 GCA_934454005.1 uncultured Eubacteriales bacterium
GAATAACAATTGTTCCTAAACTTTCTATTTTATCTATATATTTTTTATCTATAAAACTTTCTATATCTATTTCATTATTTGTAGCAGTTAAGAATAAACCTTCATTAGTAAGATTAAATTTAATTCCTCCTAATACAGGTATAACATTTTTAGAAGATACTGCCTTTGATACATTATTTAAATTTTCTAATAATAATTCTTTTTTTATACTAAATTTCATAAAAACCCTCCTAGCCTCAAAATCATTATATCATATTATTATTTAAATTTATGTTATTTTTATTATTACTGTTGAAAATGTGCATAACTTTGTTTTTCTTTGTAATTTAAAGGATTTTTTTATTTTTTCTTGTGCAATACTTTTTAATAACAAAGTTTATAACTTTTATTTATCCACATTACTCTAATTTTTTCTTAATTTCATTAATTATTTTTTCTAGTTGTTTATTACTTTTTATCTCATCTGCAATCTTATCACATGAGTGTATTACTGTTGAATGATCTCTTCCGCCAAATTCCATTCCTATTCTTGGAAAAGATTCATCCGTTAACTGCCTTGATAAATATATTGCAATTTGTCTTGGAAAAGCAATAGTTGCTACTCTTTTCTTTGATTTTAAATCATCCACAGAAACATTATAATATTCTGCAACTACTCTTTGTATCTTTTGTATATCATTTTTAAAGTTTGTAGAAGAAGTAATAGTTCCTTTTAAAGCTTCTATTGCTAAATCAAGAGTAATCTCTTCTTGAAAGAATATTGTTGAATAAGCACAAACTCTAGTTAAAGCCCCCTCCAAACTTCTTACATCAGAATGACACATATTAGCAATATATTCTATTGCATCTTCACTCATATGACTAGAAAAATCCATATTATTCATTTTTTTTCTTAATATTTCTTTTCTAAGTTCATTATCTGGTGGAAAAATATTAACTTTTAATCCCCAATTAAATCTAGTTCTAAGTCTATCTTCTAGATGTTTTAAATCATCTGGAGAACTATCTGATGATATAATAATTTGCTTTTTATCATCATATAATGTATTAAATGTATGGAAAAATTCATTTTGTGTTTTAGGTGCATTTCCTAAAAACTGAATATCATCAATTATAAGTACATCTATATTCCTATATTTATCTTTAAATAAATCAACATAGTCAAAATTTGTTCCTTCTTTATCCCTTTTATTTAAACCAAGAAAATCATTTATAAACTGATCGCTTGTAACATATAAAACTCTTTTATTGGTATTTTGTATTATATAATTACCAATGGCTTGCATTAAATGAGTCTTCCCTAGTCCACTATTTCCATATATAAATAAAGGATTATACATTTTTCCAGGATTTTCAGCGACAGCAAGTGCAGTTGCTTGTGCAAATCTATTACTCTCACCTACTATAAAGTTTTCAAATGTATAATCTGGGTTTAGATTTGCTTTCTCAGGACTATTATATGGAACACCAATTTCTTCTTGTTTATTTTCCACTGGTTTATTTATATTTTGTTTATTATATTCATTTTCGAG
>CAKSGI010000737.1 GCA_934454005.1 uncultured Eubacteriales bacterium
TTTACTTCTCTTGAATTGCTATTTAATAATTGCGTTAAATTAAATGCCACTTTCATCTTCACCCCTTTTTCTAAAATGTGCCCAACTTGGACACATCTTAATTAAAAACACATTCATTCATAATTTCTTTAACTATTTTTATTGATTCTTTCCTACTAATATTATTTTCTTCAACTAATAAATCTATAGTTGCATTTAGTATGGCTGAACTCATAAGAACTAAATCTTCACTATTACATTTTCTTGTTCTTATTAATTTAATTTTAGATTTTTTATTACATATAATTACAAATTTCATAAATTACTCCTTGTCTAATCATCATTTAACAGTTTATACTATTTATGTACATAAAAATATTTGAAAGGTTGTGAATATAATGTTCAATACAACAAATTTATACAACGATTTATTGCAAGAATCAACTAAAGAAACAGGCAAATTATTAACTACTATCCCTAAATCTATAAACGCCGCTCTTTCGCCCTTAAGAAAATGGATTATGATAAAAGAATATAATTTATCCGAAACTGAAAAATTACTTGAAGATAAACTTAAAAATATTGATCCAAATAAAATTGTTTCCCCTGAATCATATGTGGCAGTTCCAGTAATAAATTCAATTTCATACACTATGGATAATTCAACACTTAGAAATTTATATGCAAATCTACTAGCTAAGTCTATGAATGTAGATACTAAAGATACTGTCCATCCATCATTTGTAGAAATAATAAAACAATTATCTCCAAATGATGCTATGCTACTAAATTTTTTAAAAGATCATAAAGAACATCCAATAGTGCAATTAAGATACTATGATACAAATTTATTTGATTCATATGTAACTGTTAAGAATAATATATTCGAATATAATTTAAATTTTTCAAATGATAACTTTAAATCTTCACTTGTTTCATTAGATAATTTAATCAGATTGGGATTAATTGATATCACTTATAATGAAAAAATCTATTCTTTAGATAAAAACCCTTATGATTTACTAGAAAATTCAAAAATAATTGATGACTTAAAAAAATCTACTAATTTTCCAAATCATGATTTTTCTATTCCAAAATTAATGTATGGAATTTTATCTTTAACAAATTTTTGTACAAATTTTATTGATGTTTGCATAAAATAAACATTCTTATTTTACTGGAGACTTTTATGTCTCCTTAATTAAATACTCTGCTACTAATCTTTTATAATCTACTGCTGCTCCACATCTTTTTGAATAAAGATTTATTGGCATTTTAGCAAATGTACTTTCATCTATCTTTTCAGTTCTTCTTATATGTGTATCAAATACTGGATACTCATTTTCTTCTTTAAGCCACTCTTTACCTTGCCTATTAACTTCATTGTTTACATATGAGGTCACAAAACACCCTCTAATTACTAAATTTTCATTTAAATCAACTTTAGTATTATTTATTTGTTCTACAAGTTCTTTAAGTCCATCAAAAGCAAATTCATCTATCTTAATAGGTATCATCACTTCATTTGAAGCTACCAAAGCATTTATTG
>CAKSGI010000738.1 GCA_934454005.1 uncultured Eubacteriales bacterium
AAAAGCAGATTTTAAACCGTTTGAGAAGAAGGTTTGGCTGGCAACGCCGACGATGCACGGCGAAGAGCTGAAATATATGCGCGAGGCGTATGAAACGAACTGGATGTCCACAGTTGGAAAAAATATCAATGAAGTAGAAAGAATGGCATGTGAATATATCGGCTGCAAATACGCAGTTGCATTATCAGCAGGAACAGCGTCCTTGCATCTGGCAATGAAACTGGCGGGTATTGAAGCATATGGTATGCCAAAAGTTGGGCATGGTGCATTAGAGGGAAAGAAAGTATTCTGCTCTGATATGACATTTGATGCAACCGTAAATCCGGTAGTTTATGAAGGTGGAGAGCCAGTATTTATTGATACAGAGTATGATACCTGGAATATGGATCCGGTTGCATTAGAAAAAGCATTTGAAATTTATCCGGATACAAAGGTTGTGGTTGTTGCGCACCTTTATGGAACTCCGGGTAAAGTAGATGAGTTAAATGCAATCATTAAAAAGCATGGTGCCATTTTAGTAGAAGATGCAGCAGAATCTATGGGTGCTACATATAAAGGGGTACAGACTGGTACATTTGGAAAGTATAATACTATTTCTTTCAATGGAAATAAGATTATTACTGGAAGTGCTGGTGGTTGCTTCCTGACAGACGATGAGGAGGCTGCAAATAAAGTTCGTAAATGGTCTACACAGGCAAGAGAAAATGCTGCATGGTATCAGCATGAAGAACTTGGATACAACTATCGTATGAGTAATGTAGTTGCTGGTGTAGTGCGTGGTCAGTTCCCTTATTTGAACGAACATATTGCACAGAAGAAAGCAATTTATGAGAGATATAAAGAGGGATTAAAAGGACTGCCAGTATCTATGAATCCGATGGATCTGGAAAATTCTGAACCAAACTATTGGCTGTCTTGTCTGATTATTAATAAGGAAGCCATGTGCAAACAGGTTCGTGGCGAGCAGGATGTGTGCTATGTAAAAGAAACAGGAAAGTCTTGCCCGACAGAGATTCTGGAAGCAATTGCATCTATTAATGCTGAGGGGCGTCCAATTTGGAAACCAATGCATATGCAGCCGATTTATCGTTTGAATCCATTTGTTGTCAGAGATGGAAACGGACGTGCCAGATCAAATGCGTATATTGCAGGCGGAGTGGCTGATGTAGGTATGGATATTTTTACAAGAGGATTGTGTTTGCCTAGCGATAATAAAATGACTGCGGAGGAGCAGGAGAGGATTATTGAAGTGATTAGGGCTTGCTTTGAATAGGGGGTAGGAGCTTGCTGATGTTTAAAGGTAAGAATGGAATATATAATAGATATTTTAAAAGAATGATAGATATTATATGTGCTTTGCTTGCACTCGGTGTTTTTTGGTGGCTCTATATCATCGTTGCAATTTTAGTACGTGTAAAATTGGGGAGTCCAATTATCTTCAAGCAGGCTAGACCTGGAAAAATCGATCCAATGACTGGAAAAGAGACAATATTTTATCTTTATAAATTTCGTACCATGACGGATG
>CAKSGI010000739.1 GCA_934454005.1 uncultured Eubacteriales bacterium
ATTTGGCAGATTAGCAAAGCCATTACGTGAACAATTTAATTGCGTTGTTCTCTGTCGTAATTATTTAGGTGGTATTCAGTATAACAAATACTTAAGACAAGAAAATATTAAAACAGATGATGATTATATGCATTTACAAGGTCGAGCCGATAAAGTAGATATTTTTATACATAGTGTGCGTGATTACTCTAATTATGATACGTATGCAAAAGTTAGCGATATTTCAAAAAATGACGTGAAAGGGGGTCATGATATTTATGATAGAAACATTGGCACAAGCAATAATTGATAGTTTTATAAGTTTTTTCGCAGTATCTGCACCTATTGCATTGGTAATAGGTTTATCAGTTGTCATTATTAGGTTTTTTATTCGTGGTGTGATGGGTAGGTTTTAATTTATGTATGAAATATTGTATGAAGAAAATGTATTGGAAAATGGTTCATCTAGTGAGGGCAATTTGTCACTTAGTGAAAGTAGTGAAGTAAGTACATATAAACTTCTTGAGCAAATTTATGTATCTAATTGTGTATTGTGTATCACTTTATTAACTATGTTGTTGTACCAGATAGTAAGGGGGTTATTTAGATATGATTAAAAAGTTGATGAAATATTGTATATTGATAACTTGCTTTGTATTAAGTATTGGAATGATTACAACAAAGAAAATTGATATTCTTGCTGAGGATAATAATTCTGATATTTCGGTTCCTGTCGGCAGTGCCGACGGAACGAAAACAAATATTAAAGTTGGAGATATTATTGATGGTGTTGAGGTAGCAAGTATAAAAAATGGCTTGCCATATTCTAAAGATGATATTTTAATTTCTGTTAATCATTTTTTTGATGAATCTTTTATTTCAACTTCTGAGTTATCATCTGTCAATCCTATTTATTTTTATGTTTCTTCTTCTTCTTCTAGTCCACGTTTTTATTATATGAAAATAGATAGTTCTTCTATTCTTTCTATAACTTATATGTTGGCTCGTGTTAATAATTCTGTTGCTTTAGTATCGGTTTATTTAGGCTCATCAAGTTTATCACGTGCACGTTATTATTATTATTACTCATCTGTTCAAAAAGATTCTGTTAATTTTGGCTCTACTGATTATGATATTATTCGTAATCAAAAAAATATTTTTGTTGATGGTAAAGAATATTATTATTCCTATTCTTTTTCAAGTATGCCTTGTGGTCTTAATTCATATCCTTATCTTTATGTAAATCCGAATATGAAAATTATGAACTCTGAAAAGGCTAAAGATGTTGAATCACTCGTCGATTATTATATTTCCGTTGGCTCTGATTATATGACAGCTGCTGCATTTCGTTCTTCTTTCGGCGATACTATGGGTGCTCCAAGTGGTTGGTTTATTAATTCTCCTAATGCTGTTGATTATGCAAAATTTAAATCCCAAAATAATTTAAATGAATCTGATTTTGTTACTGTAATTAATCATAATGGTGGTTCAGTTGGCGGAGATTCTATAGTTCCAACACCTACTCCAGATATACCTTCTCCAACTC
>CAKSGI010000740.1 GCA_934454005.1 uncultured Eubacteriales bacterium
GCCTTGACTTTTCTGTATTTTTTACTAACATTTCTTACTTCGATCACTTTTATCCCCCCTTAGTACTTATCTTTTATAATCTCTATAAGTTCTTCCTTTTTAACATTTAATTTGTTTAGGGCTTCTTTTTTCTGTTCCATCGATGCAATAATTGCATGCTGTTCTCTTTCAGAAATATCCATCTGTTCCTTCAAATTCTTTAAAGACTTATCAATAATTTCTTCTTCACCGATTTTATTTTCAGATACTATTTTCTTTTTCTGTGCATCCAAATCAGCAAAAGCGTCCTTAATATTTATTTCCATTGACTTTGTGGATCCTAAATTTGCGGCATAATTTTTTAAAATAAGTTCCAGTTCCTTGTCTGTTACGCTGCCAAGCTGACTGATACTGATAGTATTGTAATAGCAACTTTCATCCAGTCCCATAAACAAAGTATCTATCTGCTCTTGTGTCAGTTCAACTCCCTGATCTTCATTTATAACTTTAAAAGATTTAAATTGTCTGCTGAAATTTCTTTCAATTCTATAATTTATGCCATCGCACTCAATATGCATAATTCCCTGATAGTTCGAAGGATTTTCCCATGGCTCATACTTTGTATAAATGTCTCTCCCACTGGCTTTTCCTCTTTGCTTTTCAATGCCAAAAAGCATGCCCCTTATAAATGTATGTAAAGTGGTTTTCCCGGCTTCATTTTCACCATAAATTATATTAAGTCCCTGCTCCAAAGGCATTGCTTTATGATTAAACTTGCCAAAATTAATCAATTGTATATCTTTTATAATCATATTCTATCCTCCATGGCATCCAATAATGCCTTTGTTCCATAGTACAATGTCTTTTGCTCAGACTTACTTAATATTCCTTTATTTAAATATCTCTCAATAAACATTCCGAGAATATTATCTTTATTATCTTCGTATAATTCCCTAAAATCAAAATCCGGTACTGTTTCATCAACTATCGAAACTACATTAAACACCTGCTCCAACTCGTTATTGTTTATTTCAAAATCAGGATCTCTATAACCATTAAATCTGACTTTGAACATATTGTCTGCACCTTCCATTTTCATCATATCACCAAGTCTGTGACGGATTTCTAAATTTGTAACTGTAGGTGTAACTGTAAATTCAATATCCTTGTAAATTCGTTTTGCAAAAGGTACAAACTCCAGTTCTAAGGACGATTTTGTCACTTCACCATATATGTAGCCTCTAGGTCCCATATCATTCATGTCGATAGGTTCTAAAGAGCCACAATACGCCATCTTGTTTTTTTCATCCATTTCAGGTTTATGAATGTGACCAAGAGCCACATAATCAAAACCTGACATCGCCAGTCTTTTTTTGTTAATAGGAATATGCTTTTTGTCACCGCCATGAGCCACCAATATATTAATTTTGTCAATATCATCAACAATAATATGGTCATACAGACTTTCGCTGATTTCATTTTCATAATAACTTAACCCATATATACAGGCATCAAGCTGAGGTATATCTATTTTGGTAATATTT
>CAKSGI010000741.1 GCA_934454005.1 uncultured Eubacteriales bacterium
ATGCTCCTGCAGCACTTCTGTTGTTGTAGATTCCTCATGAATCCGATGATACATACAGATTTCTTTACAGAACAGGAAATCACCCTTCCGTCTTGATATTTTTTCCCACGCCTGCCAGTCCAGATCACTCTTATAATCGGATGCAAAAACAGGGAGCGGAAGATTTGGGAGAAAATAGCTTACTGTCGGGCAGGAAATCGGTGATCCAAAGGATAGCACCCTTCTCCTCAGGAAAACACTTTTGCTGGCCCATCCCGGACGCAGAGGAACCAGCATCATTCTTTTTACATTCAGCAGCCGGTTCGATTTTTCTTTTACTCCGTTCCGGATTTCTCCATAATCGGTAAAGCAGATTAATGGATGCTTCCCTCTATTCATATATTGCAGGATCTTCTCGGTAGACCATGGTTCATACACATCATCCTGGTGTGCAATTGTTGCGATTGGAGTTCTGACCATGGATAATCCAAAATTCAAGTAACCTGCAATACCACCTTCTCCCATGTTGGAATGCAAAGGAATGGCGTATTTTTCAGACAGTTCCATCAAAAATTTATTAGGGGTCGACGTCACCATAATAATATTGCTTTTCACTGTTTGTTTTTTCAGAGAAAGGATGCACTCTTCCAAATACTGGCTTTCCTTATATGCACATATTACATACGTATGATCTTTCCCTAAATATTTCATACTTCGTGTTCCTTTTGTCCGGACTGCTCTGCTTTCTCATCACTTTGCAGCTCACGCAGTTTCTTATCCATGATCGCTATTTCCTGTACCAGAATTTTAATTTTATTTGCCTGTTTGGAAACAATGGACGTTAATGACATCATAATCATGATAACAAACGCAAATGCCATGATGAACAATCCATTCATATTGCTTTGTATTCCAATGACTGCAACACACTTGCTTAACAGCTGTGGCCATGCTACAAGAACCGCTAAAACAACTCCTGCTACCAGCCACAACAAAGTATAACTTAATTCCAGTGTTTTATTTTTCAGAAAGATCAAAACAATCGTAAAGTAAATAATCAACGCACATATAAGAACAATTCGCAATGTTGCCGGTATCATTAAAAAACCTCTCTTTATCTTCGAATTCCATAACCGATTCTTCTGATGAAAATGGCCAGTGTAACCTTAATCATATAATAAATTGAATTCCAAAACTTGATGGAGCTTTCTCCTCCCTGACGTTCATTCATGACAACCGGAATTTCCTTTACCTGTCCGTGATGCATCACCGCGGTGACAATTGCTTCCGGTTCCGGATAATCATTTGGATAATCTTCGCAGTAGATATGAATAAATCGTTTGTTAACCGCCCGGAAGCCACTGGTAACATCATTTACTTTGATGCCTGTACATAATTTAATCAGCATACTTAATATTTTAATTCCTGTACGACGGCTTCCTGAGGACTGAAATCCCTGCTTTTCAATAAACCTTGAGCCAATTACTACATCTGCCTCATCCTTCAGCAGTAATTGAATCATTTCATCTGCATAGGCAATATT
>CAKSGI010000742.1 GCA_934454005.1 uncultured Eubacteriales bacterium
TTTAGGCATGGGGAGTGTCAAAGTCCTTGACGAGCTAAGATAGCTCCTTCCAAATAATATGAGTCTTCACTAACGGATGCTTTGGGCATTGCCATAATCCGACCTAAAGCGGTTCCGTTCATATAAAGCACTCCCGATTCAATGGATGCTTTATATGGAGCATGGTTTTGCTCACATATTCATTTACCATATCACGAACCTCAACGGGGTCAACTGTAAAGAATAAATCACCGTATTCGGCAACCGTAATCTTTGACAGAATTTTTTTGTTTGTGAGTTCCGAAGCGTACTTTTTTAATTCCATTTCAGTCATGCCATTACCTCCACATCTTCAGCAAATATTGTGTTGTCAGAAGAACATTTTTCTTCAAACTCATGAAACGCGTTTAATACTGATGGATATTTACCCAAAAGACGCAGGTAGTACAGATTCATTCCTTCTATTGTATAGTGAATATGCTTCTGAAGACGCTCTAATTTTTCTTCACGAGAACATTTGGGATAGAAAGAATTAACCATATCAATTAGTAAGGACGGGAAGAAGAACAGTGGAATATTAAGTGCACAATCTTCTTCAAACTGGTAACAGCTAGAAACAAATGGTGTCTCCTCAAGAATTGCTTCAGGAATGTGCTTTTTAGCAAAACCCTCTGAAACCATAAGACCACCATGACTAGCAGTAGAGACTAAACGCACACCACGACGGAAATAAAAAATACTCTGAACAGGACCCCAAATACTGTAAGACGACATAATAAACATTCTCCTTTCAAGAAAACAAATAAAATAAACTCTAATGTAAAGATAGTCATAATAAAAACGGGATACTAATTATTAGGCAGTTTTCTGTGGTTTAACATGCTTGCTATGTTTTTATTGTCGAATTATTATCTATTTATTTTGAAAGGATGTTGTTTATGAACACGAATGACACAAAAGAAATTGCTGTAGCAAATATGGTAAAACTGGGAATGCTTCCGCAGTGTATTATGGAATTCCGTAAGGATGCCAATAATATTTGGTGCTCTGAATGTCAGCCAATTGATAGCGAAAGAATTCCTAATAAAGTAGCTGGACTGCTTTATAAAATCACGAATGGATATTTCTTCCAAAAAGAAGCTGCTGAAGCTATTGCTAAAGTTCGTGAAGCAGGGTTTATTCCGTATCATGTTATTCAGACAAAAAGTTCTTGGGGTAATCTGTTTACAGTATTGTTCGTCACTAAAGATGGAGAAGGATTGCTGACCGATGAAGACTTTTATGATGAAGAAAATGGCTATTGCGCTGCTTCGTATGTCTATAATGCTACCAATAACGATTTATCTGAATTTGGTAGTGTTTATATCAAGAGTTCTGCGGGCGGATTGATTCCCACAGCGTAATATGGTGATTTCTTCTTATGAAAAGAGTCTCTTTTAGGGACTCTTTTTGTATATGCTATATTTTGTTAAGAAAATTTCGTAGGGGGCGAATAAAATTGAAAACGAATAATTTGCTTAATAAAAAAAAGAAGGGAAAACAT
>CAKSGI010000743.1 GCA_934454005.1 uncultured Eubacteriales bacterium
CAACGAGATGATCTTATTAAATACTATTCTGGTGGTTTTGGGACAGGAACATACGGGAAAATTTGTTTGCAACATGGTTCAATGAAAGATAGAATTGCTTTAGGGGCTGATTTGCAAGATGTTATTGAGAAACGCAACAGGTCTGATAAAGTAATAATTGTAAATAAGTCCACAGAAATTTTACTTTAATTTGTTTATAAGCGGGACAGGGAGTAGCTACCTTTTGTTTTATCCTATCTAAAACAATTACCGCTTTTTATAAAATATTATTGATAGGAGATAATAAAATGAGTAAAAGAATAGAAACTAATAGTGGTGTATATCGTATAAAAGATAAAGTTAATGGAAAATTTTATTATGGAAGTTCTTTAAATATTAATGGAAGAATGAAAGAACATCTTAGAACTTTACGATAGGGTATACATGAAAATTAGCATTTGCAAAATGCGTTTAATCGTGACGGCGAAGAAAATTTTGAATTTACTCCCGTTTTAAGTTTAAACACAGATGGGATGACTTACGAAGATGTGAATTATTTAATTAGAGCTTTTGAACAAATTTGCATAGATTATTTTGAATGTTGCGATAGGGAGAAAGGTTTTAATAAATCTGAGTCAACAGAATGTGTTTCAAATTTCTTTTCAAGAGAAAGTTTAAAATTGGGATAGTGTTCTGTTAATGAATAGCAATTTGATAAAATTGTGGAAATGCTGATGGATAGTCACAATTCTTACAGAGAAATCGGAAACGCTGTTGGAGTAGATAAAGGATATATAAAATAGATAGCTCAAAAAAGAATTTTAGTTAAGTTAACAGAAAATTATGATTTTCCTAAACGATATAATCAAGGATAGGAAGATGTAAAAAAATATAAAAATATAGTTATTCAAAAAAGAGAACAAGGAGAATCTTTTAAGAAAATAGCAAAAGAAATAGGTATTTCTAGTTCAAGAGTTGAAAAGATTTTTCATTTTTAGATACAAGATAATACAGGTAAAGCTAAAAAAGTTAATTAGTTTACTTTATAGCGGAATTATATATAGAGTTTCCCATCTGTAAAAGAAGCTCGGATATAGATTTGTATTAAAGCTAGTTATATAAGTAGAGCTTGTAATAGAGCAGAAGGATGGGGTTTTTCTGGTGGATTTTTGTGGTCATATCATGATTCGATTCCAGAAATGACAATATTAGAAAAATTAATAAATTAGAAAATACTTCCGAGTTCTTTTAAACCTGTTGTGTCATATAATACTGCAACAGGAATGCCGATGAAATGTTATAAAAATGTTGAAGAAGCAGAAAAAGATTTGGGAATTGATAAATTAACTATTCGTACTAATGCTTATTCTAATAAGCAAACAAGAGAACATAAGAAAGATATTTATTTTCAATTTGCAGAAGATGTTCCAGAAAAAGATTTGGAATATTTGTATAAAAAAGCTTCAATAAAGCTTTTTTAATAAACCTATTGACACAAGAGGTCAGGGTTGCCAGAGAAGTTGTATATTGGGCTACCATCC
>CAKSGI010000744.1 GCA_934454005.1 uncultured Eubacteriales bacterium
CTTATATGCTGAGTAGAAGTCCAGTTGCTTTCATTGCCGGCATTGTCAACAGCTCTAAACTGAGCTATAGTTTCACTACCAGATATGTTAGGAATATTATAATTACAAGTAATTATGCCATTTATAGTATCACAATTACCGAATGTTGATTCTTTTTGTGCCGATCCACAATTGTATTCATTATTAGCAATAGAATATGAACAATTCCTGTATTGAATTTCTCGTATACCACTTTCTCCACTATCTGTTACTTTGATAGTTCTAGATATGCTATCTGCATTTGTCCATCCTTGATTTTCATCTGTTCTTTTCCAGCTCGTACTATTACCATCTTTATTTTTAATATAAGATAAAGTCGGAATACTAGGTATTTCTTTGTCCACTTTTATATTAGCAGTGTTGGTAGCAGAAGCCCCAGATTTAGTAGTTGCTTTAATTTGAATTTCTTTATTAATACTGCTAGTATACTTCTTGCTGTAGATATTGTTGCCCGACGAATTTAAAGCAACATCATCAAACTTAACACTGTCAATTTCAAAGTTCAAATCATAATCGGCAAAGACTTCGGCTTTAACAGTCAAATCTTTATTTGTCCAGTCTCCTGTGTATTCATTTGATGATGAATCTACGACCTTTACATTAATTTTTAATTTACCAATTTTTATCTTACCATACTGCTTATTTATAATATAATTACTGGTTACATCATTATTGTTTGCATCCATTACAAATGGTTCAAATTCATTGTCATATATACCTACTTCTGTAAACGAATTAAATTTATTACCACACTTAGCAGTATCACCATTAGCTGCTCTTGCTGCACCAACATAATAACACCTGCTATTTTTTAAAGGGTTACTATCATATATTTTACTATCATCGTTTGACTTTAAAGTAATCTCTAATTTTGATATTGAACAATTAAATGTCTTGTCGCCTGTTGTATTATCATTCCATTTATAACCATCATTCAACGTTGCTGTTATTTCATACTTCCCTGCATTTGTTTGTTCATTTCCGGTTAGACTATATCCTATACCAGCTTCGGCAATTGTTTGACTATTTCCATTGTATACTAATCCAGGTTTACATAAATTTGATGTTGGTGGTGTAGCGGAGCCTACTATGTTTACTTTATAAATTTCATTTGCCTCATTAAAATTTGCTGTATCAGAAGGTTCAAAATTTATTTTTATTTCACTATCTCCTCTAGCAACTCCAGATATAGTTATTTCTACTGTTTTGCCTGTTTTATTATCTGCATCAGTTATTTTTGAATTTTTTATTGTTGCTTTCGCTGCCTGTGGAACTGTACTTGTTACATCTAAATTACCACTTACTGTTGTTGCTATTCCACTTTTTACTGTTGCTGTAAATGTACCACTTTTACCATTTAATATGCTTCCACTTTTTGAGCTTAAATTTATTATTGGTGTTGCTTTTGATATTGAACAATTAAATGTCTTGTCGCCTGTTGTATTATCATTCCATTTATAACCATCATTCAACGTTGCTG
>CAKSGI010000745.1 GCA_934454005.1 uncultured Eubacteriales bacterium
CAATACCTCCATAATCTAGTTCTCACTTTTGCACCTATCATTTTTTATTCAAACATTAGTCATTACATCAAACACCGCTTCCTCCACCACTCGCACACACTCATCGGTATTTTTCTTAATGTCATTTCCCCAAAACCGAATTACCGTCCATCCTTCAAATAACAATTTCTTATTAATCTCGTCATCCCGTTCCCGGTTTCGTGATATTTTACTAATCCAATATTCTCCGTTATTGCTTTTCTCCAATCGTGGCTTTAAAACTTCCCAGTCTTTCCCATGAAAAAACTCTCCATCACAGAATATCGCAATTTTGTACTTGGTCAACGCAATATCTGGTTTGCCTGGAATATCTTTGCAGTTTTTACGATAGCGATACCCTTTCTGCCACAACGCTTTCCGCAGAATAACCTCTATCTTAGTATCTTTTGAGTGAATATGCTGCATATTTTTCCGCCGTTGCTCTTTTGTAAGGTTATCCATCATATCACCTCTGTACCTTTAAATCAAATCCTGCATCAATACCTGTCGATTTACACTAAAGATTTCGGACAACCTTTTATGGCTATACGGCTTCTTGTTATGCTGTTCAACCATTTTGATCATATTCGTAACACTGATTGCAGAACCATTTACTCCTGTTGCATCAGCTACCGACTGTATTTGTTTATCAATATTTTTCCCAAAGCCGCCCGCTATATAGGAAAAGAAAACCAGCCGATCTGGCGAATTGCTGTAATTGGACAAATTCTCAATATAATTATGAACCATCCGGTTATAGTGGTCATTACTGATTGTATACTTATGATACGCCTTGTTATCAAGAATTGCCTGATAACCATCACTGTCTGATAACAGCAACACATCCGGTGTAAGACCAATCGGACCTACATGCTTTGCTTCATATCCGAACACATCCTGAAACAATTCTACTGTAGCCTTTTCAAATTCCGTGGCTTCATCACGTCCTTTAAATGCCATTTCAAAGTATTTTGTCATAAACGTACCAACAGAACCATTTGGATATGTTTCCACCAACACATTTTCCACTGTTTTCCCATCTATTCCTGTGACCTGTACGATATAATCAACAATCATTGGTGTAATTCTTGTAATCGGTCTTTGCAGAGATTCCGTAATATACGCCTGCATTATCTTCTGCTTTGCAATCATTGCTGCTGTTACGGTTTTGGTTAATGCAAGATTCCGATTATCTTTTTTATGTTTTGGATCTAATCCATATTTTCTTTGAAAATACTCATGCTGCTCAGGACGGTCAATAAACTTGGGAATGTCTTCCAATATCTGTTTAACCTCTGAAATTTTCTCTTGCAACACAGCAACTTTTCCACCATCGCGTTTTACCAACTGCGTATATTCCAGCCAATTTATCAGAGTATTAGCAAGATCTGTTAAATGACTGTACGGATGTTCTGGATTAACACTCCCCTTTGATGACTTATACTTTTCAAAAAAATCTTTTTCAAGGCAGCTGTCTCCATAACTACGAAATTGTTCAAT
>CAKSGI010000746.1 GCA_934454005.1 uncultured Eubacteriales bacterium
TAAACTCCACCTGTTACAGTCACTCCATGAGATACATTTTTGCATAATCCTATAGGTTGATTTTTCCCTGTACCTGCTACTATAGCTTTTTCTAATCCACATAGTAATGCATCTTTTAAAACCGTTCTTATATATGAATCTATAAATGTTGGCCCTAAATCTAACATATCTAATGGTATTGCTGCAAATGCACTTAATTTATTTTGAGTAATGTCTATCACTCTAAATGCTGATTCTATTTCTTTTGTTATTGTTGAGTTAAGAGCACCCCAAACTGCAGTATCTATTGAGTGATCATTTAATATCCATTTTGTCATATACTTAGCAAATTGGAAGTTTATCTTTTCAAGTAAAGGATGTTCTATAACTAAATCTCTAAATACATCTTCTATTATTGTTTCAGGCATAATTCCATCTGGTACACTTAAAAAGTCTGTAAGAGCTTCTTTCGGTTTACTAGACTTAGATGCTTCTATAAATCCTTTATACCATTTTTCTTCTGCAGCAGTTAACTGTCTATAACCTCTAGATGCTAAAATTGATTTGTCTTGTGTAGCTTGATATTCTATGAAATCTGATTTTATATCCTCTTTTATAGCTTCTTGGAATTCTATCCAGGCTTGTTTTATTTCTTCTTCATTTCCTCCTGCCATAGCACTTTGTAATGCAGTTGCTACTTCTTGTTGTTTTAATTTTTTATTTCCAAAAAAAGACATTTGTCTACCTCCTATTTTACATTTATATTTTTTATTGCATTAAAAAAAGAATTCATATTGAATTCCTTTGGCTCATCTTCTTTTTTATCTTTGTTGGATTCTTCATCCTTTTTGTCATTTTCATCATCTTTATTGTCTTGTTCATTATTTTCATCAACATCATCTTTATTGTCTTGTTCATCATCTTTATTTTTATCTTTTTCTTGATCATCGTCTTCTTGATTCTCATTTTTTGCATTAAAAATCAATTCCATTAATGATTTTTTGACTGATTGACTTATAATGTCTGTATCCTTTTCATTTACTATTGATGTTGCAAATCCCATCTCTAATGCATCTTGTGGTGTTATCCAAGTTTCTGCATCAAGCATATTTTTTAATTTCTGTTCAGTAATATTTACTTCTTGCATGTAAACATTTACTGATGCTTGTGTAATTTTGTCTAAATCATCAGCCTGTTTTCTTAATTGTTTAGCATTCCCTTCACAATACTGCCATGCATTATGAATCATTAATAAAGATGCTGTAGACATTACTCTTTCGTCACCAGCCATGAATATTACACTTGCAGCACTACATGCAAATCCATCGCATACAGTTTTTACATTCGCTTTATGACGTTTTAATTGATTGTATATAGCTAATCCTTCTGCTACTTCACCACCATAAGAATTTATATATAGATTTATTTTATTGCAATCTAAGTTTTCTATTTGTTTACTTAATGTGTAACTTGATATATCTGACTCTAACCATTCCCATGATGTTATATTTCCATAAATTTGTATATCCACTTCATCTC
>CAKSGI010000747.1 GCA_934454005.1 uncultured Eubacteriales bacterium
GTTGCACCTAAAAAAGTTATTTTCATCGCAAAGCCTCCATTCTGCAAGTAGTATTTTCAGTTATGTTCTATAATTCTACAAAACGAAGGGAAAATCCTTTTTATGGGGGAAATTAGTGGGATGAAGAAAAAAGCAGACTCTGAGTTTTCGCTCAAAATCTGCTTGTCTGTTGTTTAGTTAAAAATAAACTCACTGTCCATTAAAAATCTCTTATTTCCTTGAGTTCTTCCAATGCTTTTTTCGCATCTTCGGGAGCGTCTTCTACGAGGCCACCTTTGGGAGATATATATGGTTCTACCTTTTTCCATAAATCTTTTTCTTCTTCAGTTTTTTCGTAATACACTTAACTCCCACCTCTTTTAAATACAATAAATTCCGACACACTGTTATTACTTCATCATATTTTCTTTTTCTGTACATAACAGAAGCATATCTGCTAATTCCATCTATATTGTATCACTTCGATATCTATTTGTCTAAACTGGACTTATTTTTTAAATTATCTTAAAGTCATCCATACCATCTCTACATAAAAAAAGTGCAAACCTAAATACTTAAACAATAATAACATCTTTATCTTTGAAATTATCTTTAGTATGAATTGTGATCCATCTTTTGACAGAATTCGGCATATAGCGGAACCTTTTATCATAAATAATTGCTATACCGGTTCCTTCTATTTGATAATCTCTGTCAAGCACTAGTATAGTCAAATCTTTAGTATGAGGCACTTGAAGAGAATCTATAATCTTATATTTAGTGCTCATTATCGGTTATCCCCCTGTTTTAACAATTATTACAATTTCTATTGATAAGTTCTTCGTTGTTACTTAAGTTTCTTCTGCCGGTATTTTATACTTCTCTAACATCTTCAGCAATTATTTTTGTGCATCGCTCTCTCTGTGTAATATCATTTAATTGACAAGCAGACTCTGAGTTTTCGCTCAAAATCTGCTTAGTCAATACTTTTCAACAATCTAAGTCCATAAGTTCCTTATATGCATCTAAAACCTCTTTTGGTGCATTTTCGTCTATTTCCCCATGTTCATTTTCGTAATGAGATAAAATATCTACTAATTCACGAATTCTAGGAGTCATTTTTATCTGCATTTCTTATCCCTCCTGCTGATTTCATCTATATTATATTCTCTAGAAATCAATTTATCTACACCGGTTGCTTAAATTCAGGCACCACAATAGTCTTTAGAGCCTTGACGTCATTCTTGCTGTCGGTTTTCGTGTCCGTTCACCGCGCGGCACACAGTTCCGTCAATGGGCAAACAATACCTTTAGCGTTAACCCAACAGATTACCTAAAAAATACGCAAAAGAGATCCCGAGCTTGGGACTTACACAGGGACAAATTGTCCCAAAGTAGCAATGACAACTCAAAGCGTTAAAAATTGTCGCACTTTAGTCGTAAAAACAAAAAGAGGTTCTATAATAAGTGTTGGGGTATTGACCTAGATTAGGTCAATACTTCCAGCACTTATTTTTTTAGATAAAAAATA
>CAKSGI010000748.1 GCA_934454005.1 uncultured Eubacteriales bacterium
ATACTTATAATTTTTTAAAATTTAACTTTCATAAAATCCTCCTTAAATAAAATGAAAGAGTTTAATTTAATATCGATAAATCAGATAAACTTTGCTAGAAAGTGACATAAAATTACAGATAATTCACAAAAAACAGCCTTCAAATATTGGGCAGAAATCTAACTTTTGAGGTGTAGTTTATAAGAGGTGCCTTTATGATTTGTGATGCTGCATCTTGTTTAGAACTTGTTTATTCTTGTTTGAAAAGTGTAGGATTTATGTGGGGTTAAGGATATTAAAGGAGAAAGCTTTTAAGTATTTATACTAAAAATCTATATTTTGAAATACCTAAGGTAATATTGAATAAATCTCTTTTTGTGGAATGTTTGGTTATTTTGTCAATAGAAAGAAATTGATATTCTTTTTATACTTATAGTAACGAGATATTTTCACATGATTTTTAGAAAGGAAATATTTTAAATGATTAAAAACAAAGTAAAAAAACTAACAAGTATTTGTCTAGCAGTTATTTTATTGTCAAGCGTATCTTTAAATGCATATGCTGGAGGTTCGGTATCTATGGTAAATAATATTGTAGTTATTAAAAATGATAAAAATAACATAAAAGAAAATGCATTTAGAGGATGTAAAAACTTAGAACAAGTAATAATTGAAGATGGAATAACAAAGATTAATGACGGTGCATTTAGAGATTGCATAAATTTAACTTCTATTACTATTCCAAACAGCGTAACAGAGATTGGTACAAGTGCATTTGAAAGTTGCACGAGTTTAACTGATGTATCTATTGGTAACGGTGTAAAAGAGATTGGTGTATCTGCATTTAATGGTTGCAAAAGATTAACATCTATAACTATCCCAAGTAGTATAACAAAGATTAATGGATGGGCATTTCAAGGTTGCACGAGTTTAACTGATGTAGCTATTGATAATGGTGTAGAAGAGATTGGTTCATCTGCATTTAATGGTTGTAAGAGATTAACATCTATAACTATCCCAGGTAGTGTGACAAAGATTAATGACTATGCGTTTTATAAATGCAGTAATTTGAGATCAGTTACTTATTTGGGTGTAAGTGATCCTGGTAAAGCAACTTATTATAAAGGAATATTAAGGGTAAATAAAAATATATTTGATTATACTGAATATAATGCTGGCTCCCATTTTTTAAAGCGTAGCTATGAACCGGTTAAAGTACCTAGTGGTTATAGCGATGACTTATTTTGTGGAAGAAAGACAATTCCTATGGAATAAATTACGCAAAAAACAAAATAGAAAAATGATTTAGATAATGATTTTTAAGATTATATGCAAAAGTTCAGTTGAATTTAAGTCTGTTTATTATATTAGTAGCATAGTTTAATTAGTATTTTTATGGATAAATAATGTACGAAAGGTTGGACTTTATGTATGCTAGTAAGATAAAAAAAGAAAAAATTTTTTCTAAGGCTAAAAAAGGAGAAGTTTTCCCTCATATTAAAATAGAAAAAGATTTTTCTAAGGCTATAGA
>CAKSGI010000749.1 GCA_934454005.1 uncultured Eubacteriales bacterium
CTTATGGGATGTGAAGATATGCTGAAATATATTTCAGATACAATGAAAAAAGAATCTTTCATTATTTTACCATCTTCTATACATGAGGTTTTAATACTATTTGATAGTGATACAGATGTTTATGGACTGCAAGGCATGGTCAAAGAAATAAATGATACGCAAGTGGCAATGGACGAAATATTATCGGACAACATTTATAAGTATGAGAAAGGAAAAGGAATATCTATTATAGAATCATAAAGTGTAGTTAGAAAAAAGGACAACTCTCCGGAGCTGTCCTTTTTTTTGTAAATTGGATTAGCTGGGCTGTAAATTGCAGTTGAAATATCCACAGGGCGAACCTGTGGATTTATGGATAAGCTGCTTTCCAATTTAAAAAATATTGATAGCATGTCGATAATGAAACATTATCAACTATGCAATCAACAATTTTTCAAGATTGTCATAACAGCACCTTACCCACAATCCCACAGGTGCGGCGGCGAAGGCATAGGGACTTCGCCCCTATAACCCCAACAAGAACACCTTTCTTGACTTACCTTAAATCAAAAGCAGATTTAAGGCAGGAATAGGGCGCAGAACGCCGACTGAACAAATTACAGGCAAGCCTGTAATTAAAAGCATTTAAGACGTTCGGAACATATGACATTATGTTCCGAATTGTTCCGAACTATTGCGAGATATTGCATAAAATACCGTAAAATCAGGGAAAAAATGTTGAAGAACATTGCAAAATATGATACTTTGATGTAGATAAAGTACAGAAAAAGAAAAGAGGAAAAATATGCCGCGAAAAGTGTCAGGAAGAAAGTCAATTACATCTATATTTACGGATGAAGAATATGAACAGATTAAGATATTGGCAGCAAAAAAAAATGTGTCCATGAGTAATGTGATTAGGGACTTTGTGTGTGATGGCTTAAATGGCCAACTGACAGAATCCAACTTAGATTTTATCGTACCGATTATCCGGGAGCAGATAAAAAGTGTACTGGATCCACAAATGGAACGTCTCATATCATTGACTGCTAAAAGCTGCATCCAATCAGGAACAGCTACCTATCTTGCCGCGGATACCATATATAAATTCGTACCACCAGAACAGCGGGAGGAAGTTGAAACGGTATATGAGGAGGCACGAAAGAAGGCATTGGTCTATATGCGATCCAAAGCAGATCAAAAAGAAAGTTGATAAAAATTCGTGCCGGTACAGATGTCATGTACCGGCACATATGTATTTGCTATTTGAAAAATTCTTTTAGAATTGATAGTATATAAAATATATGTAGTTTAGCATCAAAAAGACATAAGCAAATAACATCCGGATATTGGTATAATCTTTTTAAACAAAATTCACAAAATTCGAGATGAAAATACTTACATAATCCGATTAATATAAAGTATGTGAGTAATATTATAAATGTATGTGTTTTGGACATAATTTCCTCCTTTGTCTGACTGCTGGTTGACTGATACAAAATTAATATGTAAGTTTTTGAAAAAATAAGTA
>CAKSGI010000750.1 GCA_934454005.1 uncultured Eubacteriales bacterium
AATTCACTTAAATAAAGGCAACAACACAATAAAGATCTCAGGTTCAGTAGATGATGATTCAAGTTGGATTATTCTGGATTATTTTGACTTGACATACTTAGGAGCTGACGAAACAACAGAAAAAACAACTAATGTTAAGAATGATGTTACAACGGCAGAAGATACCAAAAACAAACAGCAGACAACACAACCTGCAAAAAAGAACAAAAAGATAGTACCCGACAAAGTTATAATTAAAAAAGTAACAAAGAAAAAGAAAAAAATATTACTTACATATAAGAAAGTGAAAAATGCCAAAGGCTATCAAATAAAATATGCAACAGCAAAAAATATGAAAAAGGCAAAAACAATTGTTACAAAGAAACTTTCATATCGTATAAAAAATCCAAAATCAAACATACGATATGTAAGAGTAAGAGCTTTTACATATTTTAACAGGAAAAAAGTATATGGTAGCTGGAGCAAAAAGTGGAAAGTTAAATAAAAAGTAGTTCCAAATTAATGAAAAATAAACGTTCACAATTTGTATTTTAGAATACAGATGTGAACGTTTTTCTTTTGCAAAAAGAGAAAAAAATCAACGTTTATGTCAAAAAAATCAACGTTGGTGCATAATGTATTTACAAATTTTCAAAAAGATTTATGCTGATTCTTGTCCGGACAATACAACAGTATATACGGGAAGGATAAGGACAATGACAAACTTACTAAGACGTTGGTTTGGTTGGTGGTTCTAAAAAGGTTCAATATCCTAAATTTTACAATTGTGATATAATATAGATACGTTGTAGAGTTTAGGAGTAAAATATGAATATATTAAGTAATATTATTGCTAACCTTTTTCATATTCTGGGAATATTATTAATCTGTTCCGATTTGTTTAGAATGGAGAAAAAGAATTGTAATATATATAAAAAAATAATAGTTATCCTTATTGTAGATATAGCAAATGTATTGTTTAATTTTTTAGTAAAAAATATAAATCTTGAATTAATATTTTACTTTTTATGTATTTTGCTTGTTATGAAGATGCTATACATGGAAGCAATACAAAAAATGATTATATTTGATATAGTTGGAAGTATTATAATGAATCTGTTAGAAATGATATTTTCAGACATTTCAAATAGTATATTTAATATATTAGATATAAAATTTGACTATATTGAGGCAATCATATCCAGTGGATCACCAAGAATATCACTGAGCACGATACTGTATACCTTTGCCGGTTCACAGAGCTTTGCAAATTTCCCGCCCTTTACTGCAGACAAACGTTTACGGATCGTATTCATCTCCACAATATCTGCTCCACAGGCAAGAAGCTGCTTCGTGATATCTGCCAGCTCTTCTCCCGATACCAGCGGTTTTTCACAAAGCGCAGATCCACCACCTGAAAGTAAAAACAATACCGTATCTTCTGCCTGTAATCCAGACACCAGATCCAGTGCTGCCTGTGTAGCACGAAAAGAATTCTCATCTGGCACCGGATGTCCTGCTTCATAAC
>CAKSGI010000751.1 GCA_934454005.1 uncultured Eubacteriales bacterium
ATTTTGAACAAAATGGTAGTCAGATTAAATTAAAGAAAAATGTAATATCGCTTCCTCGTTATGATTTCAGTAGAAAGGATATTATACAGCTATCTAATGATAAGACTTATTTTAACTCTATTAACGGCATGCCATCAGAGGTAGTTAATGTTAAAGATCCTATGGACATTGTTAGAACTGTAATATTCGCTAGAAATTCATGGCAGGTATTTAAGCAACAAGGAAAATCTCGAAGTGAATGGAGAAGTATTCGTAACTTTTTAGAAAATTTGGACACAGTACCAATTATTGATGACATCTCAAATGTTGTAAACTGCTCTGAGCATGAAGCACAAAAAATGCTTGATGATTTTATTAAGTACGTTGGAAATTATGTTGATGGAACTACGATTGAAGATCAGATTATTTCAACTGTAGTCGAAACCAATCCAGAACTAATGGATCGATGCAAGGCACTCATTATGTCTGAATGGATTGATGAGAACAAATCTGAGATTGATAATGCAAATGCAAAACTTGATAAACTACGTAAGGAGCATGCTCAAATAAAAGAATTTATTGCAACAAAAAAAGAAAATGCAAATAAGGAACTTAGTGCGATTAAACGTGAACACGATGATTTACAAAAAACGCTTCAAGATTTAAATCATGATATTTCTTCTAAAGAGCAATTTGCTTTAGATGTAGAGAAAGCCGTTGAGCGACGAATTCATCAAGCACAAAATAATGCTGCAGAATTTATTGCCAAGCTGGCTTTCGTGCCTAGAGCTAGCACTATACCGAATGATTCAATAAAAACAAATACAGTTGGTGTTAAGATATCAAAGGGAGCCTCTTTATATTATTATCCTGGGAGCAAATTAGGATCAGATGAAATTGAAGAGAATACTACATGGGAGGAAACCTTAGATACACTATCATATGAATTAATAGAAGCAGGGGTACTTGAACAGTTTTCTCGTGCATTAGCAGCGTATATGTATGCAGCATATTTAAATAAAGTCTCATTACTTATGATTGGCCCTAACGGGGATGCGATTGTTGATGCTTTTTCGCGAGCTGTTTTCGGAAGAAGAGCTGGTTGTTTGCAGTGTACAGACAAGTATGATCCGGGAAATCTTGAGGAGTGCTTACATAGCGAGGACATAGTTATCAATATTAGTGATCCATTTAGGAGCACTTGGGTTACATATATTCCAAGATTGGTAAATAGTTCAATTATGAATTCTGGTAATAAATATTTTATTATCACATATCCGTATTCGGAAGATATCCAGATTGAACCCAAGAGTCTGTACAATTATATATTGCCCATATTTACGGAGTTATTCGTGGATAGGGTACCTGATCAATTATGTAGTGGAAACATTATTGGTGGTAGTTGTGCTGAAGAATATAAAGCTTTTACATTGGTTAAAACATCTAAAAGTCATGATAAATTATTGACAGAACTGCATACACCTCTGATGACGAGAAATAAAATTCAGACTTTATTAAGCAACAT
>CAKSGI010000752.1 GCA_934454005.1 uncultured Eubacteriales bacterium
GTTATAGTGATAGGTAACTCTTTGATGTCATCTCCGAGTTTTCCCCCACTTCACACCGTACATGAAACTTTCGCTTCATACGGCGTTCCATCAAATTATTCAAATTTATTATTTAAGTAAGTATTTTAAGAGTTATATAAATTATATATTCTCCATATGGCTAGTTGAGTTTTAGTGATTAAATTATGAGTATTCATGTATTCTATAACTTCTTCTTTCGAGTATGAAAGAAGGGGATAGAACTTTTTGTCAATAATACAAATATTCGTATGTGCATTTATATCTTTTGCATTAGGAAACTTATAAATAGCAATGCTATTATCAAGATTTAACTTTTTGTAAGAAAAATAACAATATCCTTTTTGAACCACATAAGCGGATATAAGATTGTCATTAAATTCAATACATTTGCTTTTATCTCTTATTTTATATAAAGAGATAAACTCATCACTGTTGATATATTTCAAGTTTTCGTGAATCTTTTTTCTACCTTCTTTTGTATAATCACAAATGCATTGTGAGAAGTTTAGGGGATTCATTCTTTTTACACCAGTGACGGGTAATAATGCATAATCGCCAATACACCATATTTTTGTTTTAGGTTGAATACCATAAGTTTTTTCTTTAAACTCTTTTTTCATATGTTGAAATTCTATTTTCTTTCCATAATGCTTCATTTGAATTCTTATGGAAGGCAAAATAGCATAATTAATTTTGGTTAAATTATTGTATATATTGTTTGCAATACAATAATAATTTTGTATTCCCATAACTTTGGAATTAAATCTATTAATACCTTTTTCAGGAATATCAGTTTTAATTTCTAAGATACAATTTTTTAAATTTTCTTTAGCTTTATTTATCGCTTTAGCACTCATATCAGTTTTAGCTATATATCCATTTTTGGTATTACCTTTTTTTACTGATTTCATTTTGAACCCTAGGTAATTGGATGAATTCTTTTTAAGATTTACTACTTTTGATTTTTCCTCACTAATTTCTAATCCTAAACGAGTTTTGAGAAAATCAACTGTTGCATAGTAATATCTTTTTGCATCTTTATAAGTTCTACACATGATTTTAAAATCATCGGCATAGCGAACAATAAATCCATCCTTAAGATTAGTATATTTCCTTGCATAAGTGTACCAACCATTGTTATTTCCTTTCCTTGGCATAAAAGTTTCCCATTGGTTGCTTACCCACCAATCAAGTTCATTTAATACGATTAAAGAAAGTAATGGACTAATTAAACCTCCTTGAGGTGTTCCTTTTGAAGGAATGCCTTCACCTACGATTTCAGACTTTAATATTTTAGATATAATTGATATGACTCTTTTATCTCTTATTCCTAAGTTCCAAATTTGTTTTAGTAATTTTCCATGGTCAACATTATCAAAAAATCCTTTAATATCTATATCAACACAATAGTGATGATTAGCAAGATTTACTAAAGTAATACTTCTAGATAATGCATGTTCGCACGAACGATTAGGTCTAAAC
>CAKSGI010000753.1 GCA_934454005.1 uncultured Eubacteriales bacterium
TATTTCCAAGCATTTTTTTCAAAATATCAGTCGCTGCCGTATCTCTTGCAGAAATATTAGCACCCATATTTAACTGTACATCAAGTATGCTTGAATTTGATTTGTCATTCAACGTTTGTTGCATAAACATATTAACATTATTTTGATAGAAATTAGGTTTTACAGATTCATCTGATACAACTTGACCGTTTATGTAATAATTTCCAACATTTAAAGCTTTATCTTTATTTCCGTTACGAACCAGATTTCCCGGATTTTCAGGAGCTTTTTGAGGTGTTCCGCTAGGAATTTCAGGCTTTTTCGAAGCGTCCGCAGAGGAATGATTTGACTTAATTACCCCATTTTCAAAAGTAACTTGTGTACCTTTATCATCAAAATAAAGAACTTCTTTACTTCCATGTAACGTAAAATATTTTGTACCGTTACTGTCAATTTCGACAGCTGGCAACTGCACTCTATTGCCACTTTCTCCTCTTGCCAGCAATTTGTTATTTTCACCGGTAAAATTGTCACCATTTACATCTTCACTAATAAAAGCTTTATACAAATCTGTATCTTCTAATCTTTTTTGATTTACAATTTTTTTACTACCATCTTCTCCTTGTTGAATTTCACTATCATTGTCAAGATGATCGCCCAAAACTTTATTCAAAATACTGTAAGGAGTGTCATTGTCTTTTCGGGTCATTGTTTTGCCCGATTGAATATCTACAACAACTTTTGTTGCACTATTCCCATCAGCAACAGTTGTATCCGCTAACTTGCCTAAATCGTTCGCAAAAAAATTGCTTTTCAAGGGTTTCCCGTTTATTTGTTCAACTTCTTGCCCGCCAAGACTCACAGAACCAATATTCATGTTATCAGAACTATAATCTTCCTTTTGAACAAACGGCTTATTGTCGGCAATAATTAAATTATGACCTGCATATATTTTATTTGGATCCTTTATTGATGAATTTAATTTCAAAATAGCATCAATTGTTGTTTCATTTGCCTTTGCTATTTTAGTCAAATTATCTCCACGCTTAATTTGATAAATAAAATTGTTACCATTCACACCATCAACCATTATTTTTCTCCTTTTTTATTATATGACGGGCAAAGATAATGAATACTTTAATAATTGTTAAAAAATGTAAACATTAAAATAGTTATTTAGGATTAGTGCATTTTATTTGAATTTCTAGTATAATTGGGGAAAGAAAAGAAAGAGGGAAATATGTCTATTGATGATGCATTGGTAATGATTTTAGCAGGTGGCGAAGGTAAAAGACTTTACCCATTAACAAAGGATAGAGCAAAGCCGGCCGTACCTTTTGGGGGAAGATACAGAATTATTGATTTTGTGTTGAACAATTTTATTAACTCCGGTTTTTTCAAGATAAAGGTTTTGACTCAGTATAAATCAGACTCTTTAAATAAACATATTTCTAAGGGGTGGGTTTTATCTCCATTTTTGAACCAGTATGTAGATTTGGTTCCTGCACAAATGAGAACCGGAGG
>CAKSGI010000754.1 GCA_934454005.1 uncultured Eubacteriales bacterium
TACACAAAACATGCTACCAATTCTCAACAGATAGCAGAAAATTCACAGTTGACGCTCCAAATGAGAAATGGCTTACAGATGTTATGGAATTTAAATACTATATCATAACAGAAAAACACAAAATTTATCTCAGTGCACTTTTAAATTTATTTGGCAGACATATCATCTCATTTGCCATTAGAGCTTCAAATAACAATGCTCTTGTTTTTGATAGCCACGATGATGTAATCCGGTTGCTCATCCTCTTTTTCATTCTGACAGTGATTAACAATATACAAGTAGAATCTTTCATAGGAAATTAGGAAAATCCAGAATGACACAAAGTATGCCGCGTCCAAGTACATGTAATGACAATGGTCCGATAGAGTTTTTTGTGGGAATTCTAAAAAGAGAACAGTATTAAGGCAAACATTTCACAGATAAGAAAAACCTTTTGAAAATGATAAAAAATATATTAACTATTACAATAATAAGAGTTTGCAAAAAATCTCGGAGTTGTAGCACCTATAGAAAGACATCAAAAATATATGCAAACTACATAAAAACTCCAGTGGATGGAAAACCACTAAAACTTTTTTAATTATCTACTTGACAAGAAGCACTTCATTTCCGAAGTCCTATGGTTATTACACATTTAATATTTTGTCAAATTCCATATAGCACAAAAAAAACGCTTTATATTGCATTTTTTTTAATAGTTTGAGTTTTGTAATTATTTTAATATAATTTTCTTCATTTTTTGTAATATTATATTTCAATACCATATTCTGAAATATGTTAGTTTCCAACATAAGTTCATATACTTTATCTTTACATTCTTTTCCAAAACTAATATTGTTACTTTTTTCAATATAATGAATTCTGCTTAACATTATTCTGTTTAATTCAACTAATATATGAACAATTCTTATGTCTATTTTAGTACCTTTGTTTTTTACTAACATTTCATAAAATCTATCATAAAAATTGATTCCAAATATTACTTTCCCATCATATTCTTTTTTCCATAGATAACTCTTTATATATGTATCTTCCGAATTTAAAAAATTAACAAGCAATTTATTAATTCTTCCTATATTTATATTCTCTCTTTCATTCTTATTATATGACAACAACCAATTATCTTGACCATACACATCATCAAGAACAACATCTTTACTAAGTTCATTATAAGCTAAAATAAAGTCTTTAAACGGTACATTCATACTCTTATATTTTCCATTGACAAAATCTGCTAAAACAACATACTTACCAATGCTATTATATCCATAAATATATACCTGATGTCTGCAATGAAAATGCTGTGTGTCTTCCCACCATTCCTTGATAAAATAAGTATCAACGCTTAAATATATATATTTTTCTTGATTAATTGCTTCTATAATAAAACTAATAATATTATTATATTTATATTCAACTTCACTTCTTAATACTATTTCTCTGTTAAGTAATTTGCAAAAATCTTTTTGTCTTTCTTGATCTCCATATTTAAAATCTCCCC
>CAKSGI010000755.1 GCA_934454005.1 uncultured Eubacteriales bacterium
GCATATCTTTTTCTTGTAGAACATGAAATAAAAGGGACAAAGATAAGAACACTTGAGACGGTGCCGTTATATCTGAAAGATAGATTAGAAAACAGTAAAGAGAAACTTGAGGAATATTGCAGAGAAACTTTAGGTTATACTAATCCATCTGTAAGAATGAAGAAAATCAAATTGCAGTCATTAATAAAACTTAATGGTTATTATATGCAGATTTCAGGTAAATCAATTAAACAGTTCGAGGTTAGAAATTATGTTCAGATTTGCCTTAACAGTAAATGGGTTGATTATATTCATAAACTTGAAAAATATCAGGATAAAGGCGTTATTGATAACGCAATAACTGATGAAAAAAATGTGGAATTGTATAAGATTTTATGTGAAAAGCATAGTGTGGGAATATTTACACTACGTCCGAATCCGGTAGGCGATAAAATAAAAAAAGGATATGATAAGTTTGTAAATCTTACTACAGAAGAACAAATAAAATTGCTTATTGAAATTATAAAACTGACGTGTGTTGGAATAGTTAAGGCTGATTTGAGGCTAATAGGAGCGTCGGAAAAAAGTGGAACTATGAAGATTAATAAAAATATAACTGATGCTAAAGAATGTTTTTTAATAAATCAATCTGTCACGGGATTATATGAGAACAGAATTGATTTATTAAGAGTATGAGTTGGCGTACGGTGGTAATCTCAAGCAGTGCAAAGCTTGATTATCATATGGGATATATGGTTGTGCGAAAAGATGAAGAGATAAAGATACATATAAGCGAAATATCAATTCTTATTATAGAGAGTACAGCCGTATCCCTTACAGCAGCATTGCTTAGTGAGCTTACCAAGAAAAAGATTAAAGTTATTTTTTGTGATGAGAAGAGAAATCCGTCATCTGAGCTTGTGCCATATTATGGGGCACATGATACAAGTGAAAAAATAAGGCGGCAGATGGCATGGACAAGTGACGTTAAATCAATTATATGGACTGAGATTGTACGTGAAAAAATATTAAAGCAGGCAAAACATCTTGATGAATGGAATCTTGCAGAAGCAGAAATGCTATATAATTATATTAATGAAATAGAAATTGGCGATGCAAGTAACAGGGAAGGTCATGCAGCAAAAGTATATTTTAATGCTTTGTTTGGCAAAGATTTTACAAGAACAGAAGAAAACAGTATAAATGCAGCTTTAAATTATGGATACGGAATTATATTGTCTGCATTTAACAGAGAAATAGTTTCTAATGGCTATATAACACAGATAGGACTTTTTCATGATAATATGTTTAATCAGTTTAATCTTGGTTCTGATTTAATGGAACCATTTCGCCCGTTAGTTGATTATATTGTAAGGTCATTAATGCCGCAGAAATTTGAACGAGAAGAAAAACTTGAAATTTTAAGAATATTACAACAGGAAGTTACAATTGCTGGAAGAAGGGAAGTAGTCAATAATGCCATTAAAATTTATTGCAAGAGTGTTTTTGATGCTTTAAATG